>CAZWUG010000001.1:0-44878 GCA_964637525.1 uncultured Gammaproteobacteria bacterium
TCAGTCAATACGAACTTAAAAAAGCTATTAACTTAGTTAATGGTGGAACTAATATCACAGCTATCTTTTGGCGTTACGGTTTACAATAAGAAAAGGTCTTACATGTTCAATTCTCATTAACATATCAATGATCAGGTAGTTCATCTCTCATTATTTATTCTTCTGGTTCTGGTGGCAAAAACTCTTCACCATTATCACTTTCTGTTTGACCAGCTTTCAGCCACAATACATAGTCGCATCCTGTTGCCTTTTTGGCTTCTCTGTCCCAACCGGAAGTACTGCATTTTTTCATTCTTTTGCCGTTAGCTGTAGTGAACAAAACTAAGTTTTCCCCACACTTAGGACATTTTTCATCCAAATTTTCAGCAGTGCCATTAACCCATTCCACATAATCACACCCAATTGCTTTTTTAGCTTCTTTATCCCATGATCCGGCACTACATTTTTTCATCTTTTTGCCAAACCTAGTTACTTGAAGAACTAATGGAGCCCCACACTTAGGACATTTTTCATCCAACTCTTTTGGCTCCACCTCTAGCCATTTTACATAATCACAGCCTTCATTTTTATGAGTTTGTGGATTCCATGAACCTTGACTACATCGCTGTAACCTTCTTCCGGTTGCGGTTTCAGTAATCGGCCCTAATGAGGCACCACATTTTGGACATTTTTCTTCATTTTGATTCATATCTTCTATCCTAACATCTATGATCATTCAAAACCATTATTAAAATTCAAAACCAAATTATTTTTTATGTATAATTAATTTATGAAAACTTACATTGAAAAAATTATCCCCGCCTTTTTAGTTATTATTTTCTTCTTTTTAGCCGCCTCGGTTTATTCTAAATTTGGTAACCCTTTATCTTTTTCTGTCAACAGTAATGTCACCAATAAATCCGATATTTTTACCGTCACTGGTGAAGGAACTGTTTCTATTAAGCCTGATATTGCTTATGTCAATGTTGGTATTCAAAAAAATGCCTCAACCGTCAAACAAGCCCAATCTCAAATAAATGAAGTTATGAACAAAATTATTTCTGGGCTTAAAAATCTTGATATTGACTCAAAAAATATTCAAACTACAAGTTACTTTATTAATCCAAATTATGATTGGAAAGATGGCACCCAAAAAATAACTGGTTATTCTGCCAGCACTCAATTAAAAGTCAAAATTACTGATCTTGACAAAATTAATGACGTCATTGATTCGGCCACTGCCAATGGAGCCAATCAAGTTAGTAATATTACTCTTGATGTCGATGACCGCGATGCTGCCGAAGATTCGGCTCGTAAAGATGCTATCACTCAAGCCAACAAAAAAGCCGAAGCTGCGGCTAAAGCTGCTGGATTTAAACTAGGTAAAATTATTAGCTATTACGAAAACTCTAATAACAGCAATCTAGTTCGACCGGTTGCCTATAGCCTAAAAGAAGCTGCCGGTGTCACCGACCAAGCACTCAATACTAATATTCAAACTGGAAGTGAAGAAGTCAAAATTATCGTCAACATCAGTTATCAAATTAACTAATGGGTTTAGTTAAAGTTCTTGTTGCTTCTACCAACCCTGTCAAAATAGAATCCGTTAAGTTGGCTTTTACCAAAATGTATCCTGATATTGATTTTATTTTTAAAGGAGTATCGGTACCCTCAGGCGTTTCCAATCAACCCCTTGGTGAAAAAGAAACTCTCAGAGGAGCCAGAAATCGGGTAAATAATTTATCCAAATTAAATCAAGCTGGTTATTTTATTGGTATCGAAGGCGGGTCAAAAAGAGTTGGAAAGGAGATGGAAACTTTTGCTTGGGTAGTTATTAAATCAGAGAATAAAATCAGTAAAAGCCGAACTTCATCATTTTTCTTGCCAAAAAAAATTATTCAATTAATTAACCAAGGGATAGAACTTGGGGAAGCTGATGATATTGTTTTTAATCGTAAAAACTCCAAACAATCAAACGGTGCTATTGGTATCCTTACTAACGACATTATCACTCGTACCTCTTATTATGAACAGGCAGTAATTATGGCCTTAATTCCCTTCAAAAATATAAAGCTTTATTAATGTTATTACTCTTCTTCGGTCACATAAAAGAATATTAGCTATTTTCACACTATCACAAACAATCTCCATTGTCCTTGACCCTTAAATTTAAAAAGCCAATCCAATCAACGATCCACCATCCAAATTAACTCCTGTTTTACAGTTCAACTCTTACCGACACCACCACCTAGTGAAATGTTCTTTTCCCTCTGGTTGTCAAAAGAATAAAATTATTTTTATCAATTTGGCAAAAAGCAGTTCTATTAGCAGATGTTTCTGTGTCTGAAGTGTTAACTTTCCTTACAAATCTTCCGGCGCAAAAAAATAATGGAAACCATCCATTTCTTTATTATACTCAATTGCTTCTTCTACTTGTTTATCAGTTAATGTCGGGCCTACTTCAGCATCTAAATCAATAATAGTTTCTTGCCCTGTTTGTTCATTCCCTTGTTCTGTTCCTTTTGAAACCGTATCTACTCGATTTTTAATTCTCACCGACACTAGTAAAACCGCTATCACCATAATAATCCCTATTATTAATAATTTGAAATTATTTTTCATATTTAAATAGAACTTGCTTTAATTGCTAAACAATAAGTTGAGTGTGCTTTACCACCGGCAACCCTATTTGACCAATAATTAAAGTTTCCCGGAACACCGGAGTCTACCAAAGCGATATCCCCTGTTGAAGTGGTTGCTGCTGCCACCAGCCAATGTCCACCCCCATCCTTTTTGCTAAAGTGAACTATTAATACCCATCCACTGCAAAGCATATTTGACACAACTTTTTTATCGCATGAAAATTTTTTCCCACTATTATAAAGCGCTCCTTTCCCTAAATTGGCCATTAACGTGTTTGACATACTTGTCCAACTTATTGGGCAAGCTCCGCCATGTGTAAAAAAATCAGATCTACATCCCATACTTGGTGTCAAAAGACATTTTGGAGTATTTCTGGGATTATGAGCTTGTAAAATAGCCGATACAGAAACTAATCCACATCCACTACTACAAACAGTATTACGAGAACAGTGAGAATTCATTGATAATCTTGAATTTTCTTCAGAACACTGGTATGTCCCCACTGCTTTACTTGTTTGATTACATACTAATCTTCCTTTTGATGGATCAAGTCCCATATTGTTTACCCTTGTTGGTGTTGGCATTCTTGTCGGTGTCGGTGTATTTGTTGGTTTAGCTCTGACTGTTACCGAAACTGTTTTACTAACGTTGTTTGAAGTTTTTAAAATTATGTTCGTTGTTCCTGGGTTTTTAGCATACACCAGTCCTTTTTCATCCATACTCACAATATAGCCATCATAACTCCAAAATATAGTCGGATTCTTAGCATTACCAGGCACCACACTAAAAGTAAGTTGTTGTTGTTCTCCGGCATAAAGATTTAATGAAGCTGGATTTACATTAATGCCAGTCGCTAACCCACTGACAGCCGAGGGCGTCGTTGGCTTAGGAGTTAAGGCTGATGTAGCAGACTTTGTTGGTGTTGGCACTTTTGTGGGAGCATTAGTTGGTGATGGATCTACTGTAATTGTTAGTAATGTGCTTCTTCCATTTGATCCGGATACAATCACGTTAGTTTTTCCTGCTTGTTTAGCTGTAATTAACCCGGATGGAGTAATGTCGACAATGTCGCCGTTGTAAGTCCAACTTAAATTTTTATCGCTGACATTATCTGGTTCAAAATAAACCGTAATTTGTTGTTTATCTCCGGGGTAAAGTTCTACACTATTAGCACTTAATCTAATTCTGGAAAGAAGAGCTATTGTCGGAGTTGGAGTAGGAGTTTCGGTCGGAACCAGTGTTGGTTGAGGTGTTGGCGTAATTGTTGGTGTTGGAGTAATGGTCGGAGTTGGCGTAATCGTTGGAATCAAAGTCGGTGTTGGACTTGGTGTTAAAGTTGGGATTAAAGTTACTGTTGGAGTCAATGATTTACTTGGAGTAACTATTTGAGAAGAGACGCCGGAAGTCACTTTTGGAGTCTCTGTTGTTCCTTCACTCTTAGTATCAAAATCAGTTATCACTTTTTGAGTTGGAGTTACGGTAGTCTTAATCGTTGTTGGGGTTACACCCGTCGGTACGTTAGCTACTTTACTACCGCTATTCATTCTTGCCGATAAAATCAACATGCAGATTATTGCTGATAAAACTAAAACTCCATAAGAAATCTTACTCCCCAAATCTAAATTTTTAACCCAATTTAAAATTTTATCCATCAGACAATTTTAACTTATTTTTTATTCAATAACTAGTAATATTATTTAATTTTGTTAACATAAAACCTTATGATCACTAAAGTTGGCAAACAAAAACTAGAAGAACACCTCAAACAACTCGAAGACGAATTAGCCCGAACTTGTGAAGATCGTGGCAAGGCTGCTGAAGAAGGTGATCTAAAAGAAAATTCCGCCTATATTTTTTTAGGGGAAAGAGCTTTAGTTCTTTATTCTCAAATTGATCAGGTTAAAGCAGACCTTCATCAAGAAATTATTCAGCCGGCACCAAATCAAACTGACACTATTGTTTTTGGTAGCCGTGTTAAAATTCGTTTTGAATCTGATAGTAGGGAATTGGATATTACTCTAGTCGGTAAAAATGATTTTAATTTATTTCCTGGCTGGATATCATCTGAAAGTCCTCTTGGAATAGCCCTGATGAATCAAACTAAAGATGCCCAAGTTTTAGTCAACGATCAAACTGTAACCATCCTTGATATTGGTATTGGTGAGATATAAGTATTTTTAATTTTCAAAATACTAATCAAATAAATTTTTATACAAAGTAATAGTCGTTGTTCCAACAAGCCCCCAAAAAACTGACATCCAAATCGGGATTCTGAATATCTGCCCAACAATATAAGACCAAACTCCTCCAAAATTAACCAAAATTATTTCTATCATCAAACCACCCATAGAAACTAAAATAAACCATAAAAATTCGCTTTTAATAGGACAAATCAGATGCTTGATATAAGCAATTGCCATAAGTAGTATGGTAAGTAAAATTGTTAATCTCCACAAAAATAGAATCAATATTGAAGACAATAAAATAACCAAAATCGGTAATATAACTCTCCCAAAAGTTTTTCTCTCCATATTTTCTAATTGTAATTAATTATAAAACAGTTCACCATCTTGTCAAAATGACATACTCATACTAAAATAGTCTTAGTATGATTCAATTTAAAAATATTTCTGTTTCTGTTGATAAAAAATCAATTTTAAGAAACATTACATTTAACCTAAAACCTGGCAAAATCATAGCTCTTATGGGACCAAATGGTAGCGGTAAATCCACTATTGCTCTTACTTTGGCTGGTCATCCAAACTATACCATCACTTCAGGAAAAATTATTTTAGGTAAAAAGGATATTACTAATTTTTCTCCCGACAAAAAAGCTAATTTGGGTATTTTTTTATCCAATCAGTCTCCGGTTACCATTCCTGGTCTTAACATCAAAAGTTTTCTTTGGCAAATTTTCAAAAAATTTCATCCGGATAAAAAATTGTCTCTTTCCGAATTTCGTAGTTGGTTATCTTTCGAGTCCGACACTTTAGGTATCAAAAGTGAATTGTTAGACCGTAATCTTAATGATGGTTTTTCCGGTGGTGAACGTAAAAAAATGGAGGTTCTTCAAATGTTGGTTTCTTCGCCTAAATATTTAATTTTAGATGAAATTGACTCTGGTCTCGATGTTGACGCTCTCAAAATTATTTCTTTGCGAATTCAAAAATTAGCTCAAGATTTGAATTCTGCTATTTTAATTATCACTCATTCCCGTCGTATTTTAGATTATCTTAAACCCACCCAAGTTTTAGTTTTGGATCAAGGCCAAATTAAAACCACCGGTGAATCAGATCTTGTCCAAAAAATCGAAACTAATGGTTTTAATCTCTAATTATGGCCAAACCATCTTACCAAAAATTACCTTATGAATATGGTTTTTCTTCACCGGAAATTTCTGTCTTCAAAACTCAACAGGGGATTAATAAAGATATCATTAAAACCATTTCTCGGATTAAAAACGAGGACAGTAAAATGTTAAATTTTCGTCTCCGTGCTTTTCAATATTTTTCCGATCAACCCATGCCTGTTTGGGGTCCCGATCTTTCTGATATAAACTTTGACGATATTTATTATTATCTTAAACCCACCGACCGGGAAGGCCATACTTGGAATGAAGTGCCGTTAGAAATCAAAAATACTTACGACAAGCTTGGCATCCCTCAGGCCGAAAAGGAATTTTTAGGCGGTGTCAAAGCTCAATATGAATCCGAAGTTATTTATGGATCATTAATGGAAAAACTTCAAAAACAAGGTGTAATTTTTTGCGGTATGGACGAAGCGATTAAAAAATATCCTAAAATTGTCTGGAAATATTTTGGCAAAATTGTTCCCCCTGATGATAATAAATTTGCTTCATTAAATAGTGCCGTTTGGTCTGGTGGCTCTTTTATTTACATCCCAAAAAATGTTCATGTTGAGTTACCTTTACAGACTTATTTTCGGATTAATAGCCAAAAGATGGGTCAATTCGAACGAACCTTAATTATTGCTGACGAAGGTTCTTTTGTCCACTATATCGAAGGTTGTACTGCTCCAATTTATTCCACCGATTCTCTTCATGCTGCTGTAGTCGAAGTTTTTGCCAAAAAAAATGCCCGGGTTCGTTATACCACTATTCAAAATTGGTCAACCAATGTCTATAACTTAGTCACCAAAAGAGCTCAGATTGAAGAAAATGGGGTTATGGAATGGGTCGACGGTAATCTTGGCAGTAAAATCACTATGAAATATCCTAGCAATATTTTAGCCGGCCCAGGCGCTCACGCCGAAGTTTTATCTATTGCCGTTGCTTCTGGCATTCAACATCTTGATGCCGGCGCCAAAGCCATTCATTTAGCTCCCAACACTACCAGTCGCATTGTCTCTAAATCTGTCAGTCTTCATGGTGGTCATAGTAGTTATCGAGGTATAGTTTATATCAGTCAAGGTGCCACCAACGCTCGTTCCAAAGTTGTTTGTGACGCTTTGATTTTAGACCAAAAATCTCACTCCGATACTTATCCAGTCAACAAAAACTCCGAAAGTTCAGCTTTTATTGAACACGAAGCCACTGTTAGCAAAATTGGCCAGGATCAGCTTTTTTATCTTATGTCTCGTGGTTTTTCTCAAAATAAAGCTGAGGCCATGATCGTTAATGGCTTTGTAGAGCCCATTGTTAAAGAATTGCCCATGGAGTATAGTCTCGAACTTAATCGTCTTATTAATTTACAAATGGAAGGTAAACTAGGATGAAATATCATCAAGTTCTGCACCAGTCAGGAGAAACCCGAAATTTTACCAAAAATCTTTTGATTAAATCAGGTGAGATAGTCGAGTTAGAAACTGTCATGGAATTTATTGCCCCTCAAACTACCGGCAATACTCTTATCAAAGCCGTGGTTATGCCCGGTGGCAATTTATCTCTCAAAGGTATTATTAAGATCAAAAAACCAGCTGTTCAAGCCCAAGCTTTTTTAAAACATTCTGTTTTATTAATTGGTCCTAATTCTCGGGCTGTTTCTGTTCCTGAATTAGAAATTGAAAATAATCATGTTCAAGCCTCTCATGCTTCGGCTATCGGTCCGGTTGATCCTGAGCAACTTTTTTATCTTATGTCTCGTGGTTTTTCAAAAAAAGATGCTCTAGACTTAATTATCCAATCTTTTTTGGCTTAAATATTTATGAAAAATAATTTTCCCCTTTTCCAAAATCATCCTACTTTAGTCTATCTTGATAGCGCTGCCACCAGTCTTAAACCCGCCTCTGTTATTTTGTCAGAGATGGCATATTACACCCAATATTCGGCTAATATTCATCGCGGTCTTTATCAAATTTCCCAAACTGCTTCCGAAAAATTTGACCAATCTCGTCAAATTATCGCTGATTTTATCCATAGTCATCCCGAAGAAATTATTTTTACCTCCGGTACTACTGCTTCCATTAATTTAGTCGCTCAAACTTGGGGTTATCAAAATATAAAATCGGGTGATGAAATTGTTATTACTCAAATGGAACACCACTCCAATTTAGTTCCTTGGCAGCAACTTGCTTTAGTCAAAAAAGCCAAATTAAAATATCTTCCGGTTACTCCAACTTTTTTGCTAGATCTAAAATCATTACCTCGGATTATTACCTCGAAAACTAAAATCGTTTGTCTGACCCATGTCAGTAATGTTTTGGGTACTATCAATCCGGTCAAAAAAATAGTTCAGATTATTAAAAAGATCAATCCCCAAACTTTGGTTTTAGTCGATGGTGCTCAAGCCGTAGCTCATTTTCCTGTCGATGTCACTTCATTAGGTGTTGATTTTTATGCTTTTTCCGGCCATAAACTTTATGGCCCCACTGGCATCGGCATTCTTTATGTTAATCAAAAAATTTATTCTTCCATGTCGCCAACTACTTTTGGCGGGGGAGCCATCAAAGAAGTTTTTTGGCACAAAACTATTTTGGATAATCCGCCTTTTTGTTATGAAACCGGTACTCCACCCGTTGCTCAAGCCATTGCTTTATCTCAATCCATCAAGTTTATTAAAAAACTTGGCTGGGACACCATCACCCATCACGAAAAAACTCTAACCTCATATTTACTTAAAAAACTCTCGGCCATCTCGGCAATCAAAATTCTCGGTCCGGCTGATTCCGACCATCGTTTAGGGGTTATTTCTTTTGCTTTTAATGACCCCCAACTCCCCGCTTCTCACGATATTGGCGATATTTTATCGCAAAAATTTAACCTCGCTGTCCGCACTGGTTTTCATTGTGCCATGCCGCTTCACCATCTTTTTGGTTTTGATACTGGCACTACCCGTGTTAGCCTTGGAATTTATAATTCCCAAAAAGATATTGATAAACTAATCCAAGGTCTCACTTACGCTATTAAAATTTTTTCTTAAATATTATGGACGATTTGTACAAAGATATCATTCTTGATCGTTACAAAGATCCTCACAATTTAGGTGTTATTAAAGACGGTATTCAGGTCGAAGAGGTTAACGCTCTTTGTGGTGATAAAATCAAAATCTGGCTCGAAGTCAAAAATGGAATTATTACTGACGCTAAGTTTGAAGGTAGTGGTTGTGCTATTTCTCTAGCTGCCACTGATATTCTTATCGACATGATCAAAGACAAAAAAATAATTGATGTCCAACAAATGAGTGGTGCCGAAATCGAAAAAGAAATGGGTATTGAACTCAGCAGTGTTCGCAAACGTTGCGCTTATATTGGCTTAGAAGCCATCAAAAAAATTAAAGATTCTTTAGCTAATTTATGATCACTATTCCCAAAAAAGTCGAGTACAGCATTGTCTTTATCTCTTATTTAGCCAAAAGTCCCAATACTACCGTTTCTCTTAAAACCGCCGCCAAAAAATTATTTTTACCTTACAGTTTTTTATCCAAATTAGCGACTTCACTGGTTAATGGGGGATTGATCATTTCTCAAGAGGGCAAGAGTGGTGGTTATAAATTAGCCGCCTCTTGGTCTCAAAAAAGCTTTTACGATTTACTGGTAATTTTAGGTGAAAACAAAGCCATGGTTAATTGTCTTGGTTCCAAATCTTGTGCTCGGGCTGGCAAATGTTCCATTCAAAATATTTGGCAAAAAATTGAAACCGGTTGGCAACAACAACTCAAAAAAATTAAGCTCAGTCAAATCTAATCAATAATCTAATTTTTCCATTTCTTTTGCCGCTGTTAAATACGACAACACTGATTCAGCCCCCTGATTTTTGTTGGCTCCTTCTTCTTCTAATCCATCATATACTCCGCCAGTTATTTCATCAACCATTTTTATTCCCAATATATTTTTCCCGGTAAACCATTCAAACGCTTTTTCTGCCAAATCTTTAAATTTTTTATTTTTGGTTATCTCATAAGCTAGTACATACACTTCCACCATCGATCCAGCCTCAACTGGTTGTTGACCAAATACTGATCTAATCCCGCCTTTTGTAAACCAACCGTTATTCCCCGGAAAAGAAAAACAGTCATTATTTTTATTAAAAATTAATTTTGTTAAAAAATTTAGGGATTCAATTGCCACATTAAAATATCTTTCTTTTTTTGTTTTTTGATAAGCCACTAACATTGCCATTGGTAATCTTCCGTTATCATAAGATATTTCCGGATCAAACCACTTCCATTTATTGTCTGTTTCTTGATTGTATTTGTTAACCAATTTTTCTGCCAAAAAAACAATTTCACCGGTGTGATAATATTGTAATCCCAAAATTGTTTGAACCAGCGCTCTTGTATGCAAAGTCGGGCTATTCTTTACATACAAATATATTCGATCAAACATATATTTTGCTTCGTTGGAAAACTCATCTTTATTATTAATTATTTCCCCTAATGCCGCCAAAGCTCGACCACAATGTTCTCCTCCAATCTCAAAATTCTCTTTCCATGTTAAATCTTTATTTAAATCATCGTAAAAACCATTATCTTTCAAAGCTGATTTCAAAAAATCAAAATAAATTTTTTTAACTTTTTTTAATTTTGGGTTTTTATATCTTAAGCAAAGTTGCAGCCCTCTGGCATTATCATCCACACACCAGCCTTCATCATAATTTGGTTGATCAAACCTACAATGTTCAACCAAACCGACCTTATCTGTAATTTTTATTAAATAATCAATTTGTTTTTCGGTTTTTAATCTCATGCTTTTTAATAATTTCAGTGAAAAAATCCAAATGTTGTAAAGCTACACTCGGCCAGGTCATAAACCGTCCAAATTTATAAGCTTTTTCTTGCATAGTTTTTTTTCTTTTTTCATCTCCCCAAATATTTATTACTGCTTTAGCAATCGAGTTGGAATCTCTAAATGGTACAAAAATTCCTCTCTCGTTAGCCAAGACTTCTTTTGCATAAAGATATTCAGTCGAAATACATATTTTACCCGATCCTACCGCATAGGCCAGTGCTCCAGATGATGATTGTTGTCCATCTAGATATGGAGTTATATATATATCAATCGCTTTTAACCACTCTACTAATTTTTCAACTGACAAATATTTGTTTATAAACTTAATATTTTTTTCAATACCCAATTTCTTAATTTTTTTCTTAAGTTTATTCCGATATTTTTCTCCTTCATTTTTTAAAATATTCGGATGAGTCTGACCAATTACCAAATACAAAACCTCTGGGTATTTTTTAGCTATTTTAGCCACTGCTTCAATTGAATAATCAATTCCTTTTTGTTCAGACAATAAATTAATATTTCCCAATACTAATCTGCCTTCAAGTTTTTTCTTATAGATACTAGTCGAGTTATAAGCAATATCTGGAGTACCATGGGGGATTACGGCAATATTTCTTTGATCAAAATTATATAGTCCAACTAATCTTCTGGCACTAAACTTTGTCATCACAGTCAAACCATCAACATATTTCACTAGTTGAGTAAAAAGTTTTCCCCATTCGTTGTTTGGATCTTCTATTAAAGTATGGCAAGTCATTACTTTAGGTTTTTCCACTGCTTTCAAAAAATCAAGTACATATTCACCGCATTTACCCCCAAATATTCCAAATTCATGTTCCACTAAAACTACATCACAGCTTGAGTGGTTAATATAATCAGCCGCCTCTAAATATGATGCCTTATTATCAAATTCAATCCTATATTTAACTTCCCAAGGAAAAACAATTTCTTCTTCTTTCTTGGTGATTACCATGATTTCAGCCAATGCTTTTGGATTAATTAGGTTTATTGCACTCGTCACGTCTTTAGTAAAAGTGGCGATGCCGCACTTTTGAGGAATATATGTTGATACGCAAATTATTTTAATCGGTTTTCTTTTTTTCATTTAGTAACTCCTTTAACAAATCTGAAACACCAACAGTTCTTACTCCAATTCTTAAATCGGCTGCACCATAGTAAATAAATAATTCATCATTTTTTACATATGTTCCAGTCGGAAACACTACATTATTAACTGTCCCCTCAATCTCCCATTTTTCACTAGGTGAAAACAAAGGATATGATAATCTCCCAATTATTTTTTGTGGATTATCTAAATCCAATAATGCCACGGATGCATGATACGTTCTAACTCCATTATTTAAATCAACCGAATGAAAGATCAATAGCCAACCTTTGTCTGTTTCTATTGGTACCGCTCCACCGCCGATATAATCACTTTCAAATTCATATTTTGGATCAAGTATTAAATAACTTTTAAGGTCTTTTAAATAATTTCTCCAGAATTCTTGATTTAACTGATCAAAATTATCAAAATAGCAAACTTGAATTCCTGGTAAAACTCGGTGAATTAAAGCATATTTTCCTTTTATTTTCTTTGGAAAAAGCATCGCATCTTTCTCCCATAATTTTACCTTATCTCCCCAATCTTGCTTAAACTTTTTTTCGTAATAAGTGTATTCTTCACCTACGTTAGATTGCTTAAAAATATCCTCTGCTTCATCATAAGTCATTTGAGGGCTAATCAACCCTTTCTTATCCCATTTTTTTAAATCATTGCTTACTGCATAAGCCACTACCGCATTTTTACCATCATAAGCCGTATACAACATGTAATATTTTCCTTCTAAAAAAGTTATTCTCGGATCCTCCAGCCCATGACTTTCATATCTATAGTCTGGCACTAATATTGGCTTATCAGATCTGTAAATCACCTCATTATTTTTAATTTGACAATAGCCTATTGTTGAGTAATTACCTTTTTTAACAGCTCGATAAAACATATGGACAATACCGTCTTTTTCAATACACCCTGGATTAAGCACTCCTTCATTTTCAAATTCTAGGCTTGTTCTGCTCTCTAAAACTATTTTTCCTTTAGTTATTTTTATCATAAAACAAAATTGATTATATCCTATTTTTAGGGCATTTACAAAAACATAACTTCAACCTATGTTTAGTCTGTTTGTAGTTTATCCTTAATTTTCATAAAATCTATTGTATTATTCGTATATAGTTCCCTTATGTTAAAATTAACATTCAATTTATGAAACCAGCCAAAACAGACACCAACTTAAACAAGATCCATGTTCCCGCTAATGGAAATTCCATGCTTCAAAAAGCCATGGATAATATCAATAACGATCAGGAGATTAATACTCTTTGGAAGGTTATCAATGTTAATGCCGTCGATCGTCTTGGCATGAGTGACCATGGTCCAACTCATTTCCAAATAGTTTCCAATATTTCAGTCAAATTTGTCAGAATGTTAATCGACTCTGGTGTCGAAATGTCTGTCACCAAAAATTACAAATTATCTTCAGAATATGCTGAATTAATTGTTTTTTTAGCCAGTGTTTTTCATGATCTTGGCATGACTATTAGTCGTAAATGGCACGAAACTTACAGTCTCTTTTTAGCCAACAATCTTCTTCACCAAGTAGTTAATTTCCTTCCCGTTGATGAAAAAACTATCGTCACCTCAGAAGTTTTGCACGCCATTATTAGTCACCGGAGTGATGGTAAACCTCTCACCTTAGAAGCCGGTATCGTCCGCGTAGCCGATGCTCTTGATATGAGTGAGGGTCGTTCTCGTATTGTCTATCAACTGGAAAAACTTGATATTTATTCTGTTTCTGCCGCCGCTATTGACAAAGTAAATATTAACAAAGGCACCGATAAGCCAATCCAAATTGACATTATCATGAACAATTCTGCTGGCATATTTCAGCTTGATGAATTATTAAAAAAGAAGATCATCGGTTCCAGTATCGAAGAGTATATTAACGTCCACGCTTATATCAACCAAAAAACTGAAAAAGGTCTAATCAAAGAGTATTTTCTGTAAAAATTACCACCTACCAAAGCAGTAGTTTATAATGGTTATATGTACCTGCTTTATATTTCTAAAAATACCATTGAAGTCTTCAAAAAATACCAAAAAGTAGGCGAAGTCACTTGGACCCCGGAAACCCTTACCAAAAATTTAACCCAAATCAAATCGACTTTTTCTTCCAAATTCCGGGTTATTTTATCAGACGAGTTTATTTCTATTTATAGTCTTCTAATTTCTTCCAAAGAATCAAAAAAAAGAGCTCAAATCCAATCAAAATTCCAGCCTTTAATTACTCAAGCTTTAGCCACTACAGTTTGGGATTACAAAATTGTCGGTCGTTACCATCATCAAAATCTTATTCAATTAGTTTATATTTCTCCGATTTTTTTTGATCTTTTCCGTAATGCAATTAGTCTGGCCAAAATTAAAATTAATCTTTTAGAAAGTTTTTCTACCACCATTTGTCGTTTTCTCCCTGACAACAAATTAATTTTCATTAACTACCAGGATTTAGTAGTTTTATCTTTTAACAAAACTCCAATTTATTCTCGTGTTCTTACTAAAAAACTTTCTCAAGAAGATATCAACCAAGCCTTTGAATATACCAAACAACATTTTCAAATTCTCCCTCAACAAATTCTTTTCTCTCCTGTTGGCGATATTGCTTTTAACCAATTTGATTTTAACAATCTGCAGCCGGAATATACCAATGTTAACCCCCTCAAGGGCATAATCCATTCAGTCAATTCATCTGGTTCAGATGCTCAAACCTCTCGTCTGGAAATTCCCCATCAAACCAATCTTCAAACATCATCCAAACTATCAAAAATCATATTTTTTGTTTCATTCTTCTTTTTAATTGGTGTTTTTGTTTTTATTTTTACTCACCAAAATTCCACCATCTCTTCTCCGAAATCTTCGACCCCAACTATTTCAGTCAGTCCAACTATTGTCCCAACGCCAACTCCCAAGCCAAGTTCTGCTTTTAAAATCAAAGTTTTAAATGGCACCGGTACCGCTGGCCAGGCCGGTAAAATTACCCAACTATTATTAACTAACGATTTAAAAGTTGATTCTACCGGTAATGCCTCTAATTATGATTTTACTCAAACCCAAGTTGAAGCCAAGCAATCAGTTCCGGAAAATATTATTGAGCTTGTCAAAAAATCTTTAGGTAGTAATTATTCTCCTAAAATTTTAGATTCTAATTTATCCGAATCTTCTGAATTCGACATAATTATTACTACCGGAAAATAAATAATATGAAAATTGGTCAAGATGTTTTTGTTCAGCAGGGGATACTCGATTTCCACATCGATCAATTAATTCAATACAGTCTTACTGATCCTGAAATTAAAAAATACACTTCAGATCCAAAACGTTTCGCCTCCATAGAATCATTTTCCCAATGGCAGCGACAAGGTAGAATTATTTATACATTAATCGACCGACAGCAAAATCTTTTAGGCATTATTTGGTTTGGCCAAAAAAACCCACCAATTGATCTTCCCGCTAATTTCACTTTTGCCATTAGAATTTATGGCGATGCCCGTGGCCAAAGATTATCTCAAGAATTTATGAAAATTGCTTTTAATGATCTTCAAAAAAATCAAACAGAAACCCATATTACTGGTTTTTGGCTCGAAACTGACCAAAATAATTTACCCGCCATTCATAGTTACCAAAAATTTGGATTTAAATCCATATCTCAAATCGACGGTAAAAATATTATGCTGTTTTCTCAAAAATAGTGTAATATTTAATTATGAAATCAAAAACGAAAACGAAATTTAATCTAGTCAAACTTCTTACTTGTATTTTAATTGTTCAAGGTGCTGGTATTATCGGTAGTTTTTTTACTGCTAGTTCAGTCAAAACTTGGTATCTCACTGATTTAGTCAAACCATCCTTCAATCCGCCATCTTGGATTTTTGCTCCGGTTTGGATATTTTTATTTCTTCTCATGGGTATTGCTCTTTATCTGGTTTGGAACAAAAAAAATAATCTTTTTTGGTTTTGGGTCCAGCTGTTTCTTAATCTTCTTTGGTCAATTTTGTTTTTTGGTCTTCATTCCCCACGTTTAGCTTTTTATGAAATTTTAGTTCTTTGGTTTACTATTTTAATAACCATAATTAAATTTCATCAATACCACAAAACTGCCTCGTACTTACTCTGGCCATATCTTGCCTGGGTTAGCTTTGCTTCTTTTCTCAATTATTCCATCATGATTTTAAACTGACTTTTGGTAAAATAGCCAAATGTCCTTAAAAATCCAAGATTATCATTACAATTTACCCGAGTCTCTTATTGCCGACAAACCCTGTGATCAACGTGATCATTGCCGTCTTTTAACTCTCAACAAAAACACTGGAGAAATTAATCATCTCCATTTTTACCATATTTTAGAATTACTTACTCCTAACGATGTTTTGGTTTTAAATCAAAGTAAAGTTTTCCCCGCTCGTCTTTTTGGTAAAAAAGATAGTGGGGGAGATATCGAAGTTTTACTTATCCATCAAATTAAAGATGATATCTGGCTGGCTATTTCCAAGCCTCGTCCCCACACTGGCCAAAAAATAATTTTTGATCATAATTTAATTAGTCAGATTATCCAAAGTGACCCACAAACCGGCCAAATTCAAATTAAATTTAATTACAAAAATAATCAGTTTTTCCAAATTCTAGACAAAATTGGCCACACCCCAATTCCGCCTTATATCCATTCATCTCAAACTGAACCACAAATTAGATCGGAATATCAAACTGTTTATGCCAAAGAAACTGGTTCGGCTGCCGCTCCCACCGCCGGACTCCACTTTACCAAAAAACTTTTATCTCAACTCAAAACCAAAGGTATTCAAATCGAATATATTACCCTCCATGTTGGCCTTGGCACATTTCAGTCTCTTAGATCAGAAAATCTGCAAAAGAAGACACTTCATTCAGAATTTTATGAAATTAAGGCTGGCACAGCTAAACGCCTTAACCTAGCTAAAGCGCAAGGAAAGCGCATTATCGCTATTGGCACCACTTCTGTTCGAACTCTTGAATCAGCATCTGTTAAATCCAAAAATATTTATCAAATTATTCCTGGCAAGAATCACACCGAAATTTTTATTTATCCTCCATATAAATTTAAATTTGTTGACACACTTATCACTAATTTTCACTTACCTGAATCTAGTCTTTTAATGTTGGTTTCCGCTTTTGCTGGTAAAAAAAATATTTTTACTGCCTACCAACAAGCCATTGACCAAAAATATCGTTTTTTTAGTTTTGGTGATGCTATGTTTATCTATTAAGGTATAATCAACATAATATGATTAAAAAAACTCTAAAAGGATTTATGGAATTTGTTCAATCTCAAGGTGTTATTGGTTTAGCTATTGGTGTCGTCATGGGTACTTCTGTCACCAAATTAGTTACCGCCTTCGTTAATGATATTATCAATCCAATTATTGGTCTTTTTCTTGGTAAAATCGGTAATTTAAACAAAATGTATCTCCAAGTTGGCTCAGCCCAAATTTTATTTGGTAGCTTTATCAGCAGTGTAATCGACTTCTTGATTATTGCCTTTGTGGTCTATTTTTCTGTCAAACTCCTTAAGCTTGACCGTCTCGATAAAAAACAAAAATAATTAATTCTTTTTGTTTTTATTCACTGCTTCCACAAATGCCAAAAATATTGGATGTGGTCTTAATGGTCTGGAAATATATTCTGGATGAAATTGCGTTCCCACAAAAAATGGATGATTTTTCAATTCAACTGCTTCAACTAATTGTCCATCTGGAGAAGTCCCGGCAATCACCATTCCTGCCTTTTCCAATTGTTCTCGGTATTCACTGTTAACTTCATAACGATGGCGATGTCTTTCAAACACCACCTCAGTTTTATTTTTTGTCTCAAAATTATCTTCAGTATTCCAAGGTGCATCTTTATCTCGACCATCCTTTTTATAAGCCTCTGCCAACTTTGTTTTCAAAGTTAATTTACATGGCCATGACCCCAATCTAATAGTTCCACCATATTGTTTCTTTTTTAAATATTCAGCCTGATCAGGCATAATATGAATTACTGGATACTTAGTTTTTGAATCAACTTCTGTCGAATTTGCTCCTTTAAGCTTCAACACATTTCGGGCAAATTCAATTACTGCCATTTGCATTCCAAAACATAATCCCAAATATGGAATATTATTTTCTCTAGCTATTTTAATTGCTTCAATAATTCCCTCGACCCCTCGGCTTCCCCAACCTTGAGGAGCCACAATTCCATCATATTTTTTCAAATCGTTTGGGTCAAAATCACTCGAATCTACTGGAACTATTTCTATTTTTACATCATTAGCTATTCCGGCCTGTTTAATCGCTTCCAACACAGAAACATATACATCCTTATGATTTCCTTTTCCCGATTTTACATATTTGCCCACCAAGGCAATGGTTATTGATTTATCGGCTTTTTCCATTTTATTTACCATTTTCTTCCATGCCGACAAATCAGTACTGTGCCCTTTTATACCAAAATGCTTTCTAATTCTATCCATCAATCCCTGCGATTCCAATATTAATGGGACTTGATAAATCGATGAACAATCAGGATCATCAAAAATAGAATTATCTTCCAAGAAACATCTTTTTTCCAAAGTCTCTAATCTGGGCTCATCCATTCCGGTTTCACTTCTAGTGATTAATATATCAGGCATTATTCCGGTAGATCTCAATTCTGAAATTGCGTGTTGGGTTGGTTTTGTTTTTAATTCCCCCACATTTCTTAAAAATGGAATATACGATACCATCACATACATAGTCTCTCTTTCTCTACCAACTTCACGGGCTGCATATAAAAATGGTAAATTCTCAATATCACCTGTAGTTCCGCCAACTTCAACAACCATAAAATCATAACCTTTTTCCATTTCATAAAATCTTCTTTTTACTTCATTCGGCACATCAGGAATCATCTCTACATCACGCCCTTCATATTTAAATGCTCTTTCGTCTTCAATTATTTTTTTATAAACTTTTCCCGAAGTAATATTATTGTCTTTTAAAAAACTTTGATTCAAAAATCTTTCATAATTTCCCAAATCTTGATCAATTTCTCCACCATCAGTGGTTACAAATGTTTCTCCATGTTCAGCTGGTCGCATTGTTCCCGCATCAATGTTTAAATAAGGGTCAATTTTAACGTGGTTGACCTTAAATCCTGAAGATTTTAACAACAGCCCAATTGAGGCTGAAACTACCCCTTTACCTAAACCACTAACCACACCCCCTGTAACAAAAATATATTTCATGAGAATAATTCTATAACTCTATTTTATCAAATTAAAGGGATTTCTTTTTAAATAATTTTTTGATTAAATATGACGTATACCCACAAAATTATTGCCAGGCTTATTTCTGCCACTCTTCCAAGATTATTTCTCTAAACTCGTTTTGTTTCATTGGAGTTTATAACCCATTTTTTTTCCAGTTTTTTATATTTATTCCGTGAATTATCTCTCCATAAGGAATCAAAATAATTTTATTCTCAGCTGGATTAATTTGAGTGGTATCTTTAACCAAAATTGTTGGATTATAAAATTTCTGGGTCACCAAACGGACCTATCATGTAAACATCTTCTTTGTTACCTACCCATCCCAACCCTAAACTTACTAATAAAATTAACCAGACCATATTTTAGGTAATGTTGTTTGATATTTTCCATAAATAATGACCGGAGTTCCTATTTCCGCCCAGTTATACAACAAAGCTGAATCGTCAGTGGTCATATTAACACAGCCGTGTGACATTGGCACCCCAAAATTATTATGCCAATAAGCCTGATGAAAACTATATCCTATTTTTTTCTCGTATTTTTCATTATAAAAAAACATTACATTCTGAACATTAGGTAAGTAATAATAAGTCCCCAGTTCCTTCGATCCGCCCGACATTTTCTGCGATTTAACCTTAATCCAAATTTTAAATGTCCCGGTTGGTGTTCTTTCCCAAGTCCCCGAAGAAATTAAAAAACTATAAATTAATTTATCTCCTTCATAGGCATAAGTTTTTTGATTAATTAGGTCCACCTCTATTCTCTTTTGATCCAAGCTTGTTTCATCCGTCTCTCCCAATATTATTTCTTCTTCTGTCTTTATTTCCGGCACCATTACTTGCTTATTATTAAAAATCCCCACTCTCGCTTCGGGGTCATATTCTGAAATTATATTTTCCGGATCAATTTCACTTTGCCTTGACCACTGTCTCACCCCTACCGGTATCAGATATATCCCCAAAAGACACCCAACCATTATTATCCCGATTTTTTTTATCATTCAATTTAATTTAATCACAAACTTAAATTTATTTTAATTTAGTTTAAAATTAACTTATGACTCCATCAATTATTTGTATCACCGGCGGAGCTAATGGTCTGGGTCGGGAGTTATCCGCCCATTTTTCCGCAAAAAATCAGGTAATTATTTTGGATATTGACCCTAAAGCTAAAATTATCGCCCAAAAACTTAATTGTGATTTTTTCCCATGTGATGTTTCCGATTTTAAAAGTATCAGTTCGGTTATTAAAAAAGTCTTTAAAAAATATTCCCGAATTGATTGTTTTATTAATAATGCCGGTATCTATATTGATGGTCCTATTGAAACAAACAATCCTCAACTCATCAAAAAAGTTTTTCAGGTCAATTGCCTTGGTCCTATTTTTGCCGCCAATGTTCTTATACCCCTTTTTAAAAAACAAAACAACGGGACTATTGTTAACATTAATTCCACCGCCGGACTCCATCCCAAAGCCAATAATTCTGTTTATCATGCTTCCAAATGGGCCTTAACCGGTTTCTCTGAGTCGCTTCAATTGGAGTTGTCCGATTCAAACATCAAAATCATCGATATCCACCCCGGAATTATGAAAACCAAGTTTACCGCCGGTACCGATACTGATTTATCCAAAAGCCTTAATCCTGAAGAGGTAGTCAAAACTATCAATTTTATTCTTAGCTTAGACCCTCCTACTTTTATTCCCCGATTGACCATCAAACACATCTAGTCTATACTTAAAATTAATACCCGAACATTACCCAAAGTATTATTTTTTTAGTTTTGCTATTTACTACTTACTAATTAACTACTTAACTAAGCAATGCTTTCTCAACCTTTGGCCTCGCTTCTCCGTCCCAAAAACCTTGACGAATTTATCGGTCAAAAACATTTGGTTGGCCTTGGTAAACCCCTCCGTCAGGCTATAGAAAATCACCAAATTTTTTCCATGATTTTTTGGGGTCCACCGGGAGTCGGTAAAACTACTTTAGCTAAAATTATTGCCAAAGAAACTAATGCTGAAATTCACGAACTTTCTGCCGTCTCCGCCGGTAAAGATGATATTAAAAAAATTATTTCCAGCGCCAACCCCACTCTTTACAAAAAGATTTTATTTTTAGATGAAATCCATCGTTTTAATAAAGCTCAACAAGATTTTTTACTCCCTTATGTCGAGTCAGGTGTTCTTACTTTAATCGGTGCCACCACTGAAAACCCCAGTTTTGAGGTCATCTCTCCACTTCTTTCCCGTTGTCGGGTTTTTATTTTAAACGAATTGTCCGATGATGAAATCGGTGAAGTTATCACCCGGGCCGTCAAAACTCTCAAAACCAAAATTTCCCAAGACGCCAAAAACTGGCTTATCAAAATGGCCAATGGTGATGCCCGTCAGGCTCTGACTATGATCGACAATGCTTTTACTCTTTACGGTAGGTTAGGTAAAGAAGATTTAATTAATACTCTCCAAAATAAATTTTTACGTTTCGACAAAAAAGGGGAGGAGCACTACAATACTATTTCCGCTTTTATAAAAAGTATGCGTGCTAGTAATGTCGATGCCGCTCTTTATTACTTGGCTCGCATGATTACCGCCGGTGAAGATCCTAAATTTATTGCCCGACGAATGGTAGTTTTTGCCAGTGAAGATATTGGGGTGGCCAATTCCAGTGCCTTAATGTTAGCCAATGAAGTTTTTCGCAGTGTTGAAATTTTAGGTTTGCCCGAATGTCGGGAAACCCTGGCTCACGGTGTGGTTTATCTGGCCAAATCACCCAAAAATCGTTCTGCTTACAATGCCTACCTATCTGCCTTGTCTGATGTTGAAGCCTACGGCAATCTGCCTATTCCTATGTCTCTTCGTAACCCTGAAACCAAGTTGATGAAAAACCTTGGTTATGGCCAAGGCTACGAAAAATACACCAAAGAAGACCTGCTGCCAGAAAAATTAAAGGGCAAGAAATATTTTAAAGAAATTAAAAAATAAATTTAGGTATTAGAGACGTTCTGCAAAACGTCTCTATAAAATAATTAATATGCCTAAAAAAATTATTTGTTAAACCTTCAAATTAAAATTTTACCAATAATACTATGACTGACACGGATTTCATGAAAATTGTTGTCAAAAAAGGCAAAGATCGTTTAAATAGGGGAGAACCGCCAAATTTATCTATCATCGTCAAAGACGAAAAAATAATTTCTGAAGGTCATAGCACTGTTGCCAATTTTGAAATTTCCGGTCATAATGATACTAATGCTATCAACGATGCTTGTAAAAAACTAAAAGTTTACGATTTAGATGGCTATGTCATGTACAGCACCGTTGAACCCTGCTCTATGTGTCTTGCTTGTGCCGCTTGGGTTGGACTTACCAAAATTGTTTTTGGTGGTTTTCAAGAAGACATTCCTGGTAATGTCTATGAAATTACCGATTATCATGCCGTCGATCACGCCAAAAAACTTTGTCTTCCAAATGGTAAAAAAATAGAAATAGTTGGTGGAGTTCTCAGACAAGAATGTGCCGATCTTATGAAAGATGTTAAAAATTGGATACTTTTAAAATAAAACAATTTTAATATGTACTTTGTTTATGTTGTAAAATGTTCCGACCAAACTTTTTACACCGGTATTACCACCAATTTAAACCGCAGAATCAAAGAGCATAATAACTCCAAACTTGGCGCCAAATATACTAAAATCCGTCGTCCGGTAAAATTAATTTACTCCCAGGAATTTAATAATCGATCTGAAGCTTCCATCGAAGAATCCCGAATTAAAAAATTATCCCGATTAGAAAAATTAAATTTTATAAAAACTAATTTATGACCCAAAAATCTCCTTCTGTTTTTTATCAAAAAGTTTGGCAATTAGCCTTGTCGATTCCCTCAGGTCGGGTTACTACTTATGGTCTTTTGTGTGCCGCTGCCGGTGGTCATCCCATGATGTCTCGCATGATTACTAGGATTTTGTCCAAATCTCCCCATGTCGATCATATTCCTTTTCATCGAATTGTCTATAGTAATGGCAAAATTTGGTTTGACCCGGAACACAACCAGTGGCGGGATAAATTATACAAACAGGAAAGGATAATAGTTGACAAAAATAACAAAATCATCAATTTTGAGCAAATTCTTTATACTTTTTGATTTTATCGTTGTGCTAATATGAACATATGTCTGAAGTAACTGCTGAAAGAACCACTTATAAACAATATCCGCAAAAAACTGGCAGCCGTCCCGGAGAAAGAGTTCCAATGTCTGTTAGATCACCAATTCCAAAATTTCCAGAAGAAAAATTATCGATAGAAGAATTATCCAAACCTTATATTCTTGATGGATCAGTCAAAACAATCCATAGAAATCCTCATTATTCTGAATCAACAGAGCTTGATAGTAGAAACACTGACTATGTTCAAATATCTGAAGATGGTTCTAGATTTTGTACCCTCAATAGCGATAGCCAAAATTCATTTTATTTTGGACCAAAAATTTTTAATGAATTAGAAAATTTTCCAACTACCTCTACCATTCCTTCAGTTCAAAGATCTCTTACAGAAATATATCGTAGATTTAATGAGCCAACTGCTATTGAAACTTTTGGTACATTTGGAGTCATATTCAATACTCCAGATAAAAAAAACGTCGCTGTTATTGCTAACTGTGGTGGGTCAGTTTATCTATATCGACCAAATATCCGTGAAACAAAATTTTCTTCCGATAGTTCAGTAAAAGGTAATCATGATAAACGTGAATTGTACGAACTTGCAGACCCAAATCATCCTGGCTCTATCGGTTACGATAGCAATCCTAATTATCTTCATTTAATCACTATTATGCTCCAACCTGGAGATGTTATCTTGGCTACCCCAAACCAACTTGACAAAAGTGGACGTGCTGATCTTATTGCTAATTTATCAAAATTCCCAAAACAGCCATCATCTGAACTTGTTAAAGTTAGTGCTGAAATAATTAGAAGATCAGTCATTAGAGCAACAAATGAAACTAAGGATGCTACTGCTTTAGCTATTTTCACCAAAACCACCTCGAATTATATTGATGATCGTGTTATTAAAACTGATCAATTTCCAACAATATTACCCCAGTTTAAAAACGCAAAAAATTTAAACGAATTATCAGATGCTATACGTGCTATGAAAACTATTAGAGGTTTAAGTAAGACTTATTCTGCAAGGGAAATTATCAAATTAATTCAACATGGAAAATTAGAAGCAATTCCTCGTGCAGCTGGTTTGCGAGAAGCGGTATCTCGTTTATATCAATCTCCAAAGAATCCTCTTCAAGGTCAAGATGTAGTTTTTCCACCAGAGATAGCTTAAATTTATTCTCTTAATCTTTTCAGCCAATTGTAATCCCTTTTAAAGTCTTTATACTAAAATTAATTTTATTTTTCTTGGTACCTGTCCCATGAAACAATATTGTTTTATTAGAGATTTTTTTGTATTTTTTTTCATCCTATTTATCTTTTCACTTTCGTTAATTCATCAATCTGTCTCTGCCAGCACTTGGGTAACTTTAGCTAGTTTTAATAATAACCAAACAGAACCAAATCAAAACATTAACACTACCCTCAGAGTTAACACTTGGATAGATAATTCAGAACCAAATGACAATGCCAATTGGCATTCAACTCAGTATGTTTTTTCTGGGCAAACCGCTGTTTGTTTGGACACACCAAATCATGATTCTGCCGGATTTTACAGTGAAACTTTTAATATTTTATCTCCGTTTACTGTTGGCGTTTATGATGTTACTTTTAAAGCTTTTTCTGATGAAAATTGCACCGGCACATCAATTAATAAATCTCTCACATTACCAAATAAGATTACTGTCATAGATACCACTCCGCCAGAAACTAATATTCTCACTCAGCCACAAATTATTACTCAAAGCCAAAATGCCGAATTCACTTTTTCCAGCAACAAAACTGCCTCATTTGAATGCAAGTTAGACGATCAAAATTTTTCTTCTTGTACCAGCCCACAAAATTATTTAAATCTTTCTTCTGGCCGTCATACTTTTTCGGTTCGGGCTATCGATATAGCTTCCAATATTGACACTACTCCAGCTGTCTACACTTGGGCAATCGATAATATTGCTCCAATAGTAAGTATTAATTCACAAATAACCAACAATAAAACTCCTAAAATTACTGGAAATATAGATGATAATACTGCCATAATTTCGGTCGAAATTAATGGGATTTCTTACAATGGTGTCAACAATAATAACGGTACTTGGGCAGTCAGTCTACCTCAACCGATTTCTGATGGCATTTATAATGTTATTGCCAAAGCCACTGATTTAATTGGTAATGCCAGCACCGACACTACAGATAGTGAATTGTTTATCGATTCAGTTGCTCCAACTGCCACCTTCAAACACTATATCAATGGAACAGAATTTAACGAAGACATCGCTTATATTAACAATTTAAACAAACTTAGTTTTACAGGTATCTATGCAGATTCACCACCATCCTCTCAACTTTTACAAGATTCCTATGTAATTTTCCAAGCCCAAAATAATGGTAGTTTCAATTTTTCCCAAAATGGTAAAAAATCCTATTGTACTTGGAGAACAGAACCAAATTTAGTTTATCTTTCCAACACGAATTATTCACTTACCACTCCCGAATCTTTCACTAAATGTATTTCTAATTTACCCGAAGGTGAATACTATATGAGTCATCAAGTGTATGACCATGCTCTTAGAAAAGATATCCCCGGTATTACCCAGTTTAGAGATGTTTTAGGCCTTCATTTTATTATTGATCAAACTCCACCAATAATTACAATCAATTCTTACAACGTTAGCCAGACTAACCAAAATATTACTGTTACTGCTGCCACCAATGAAGGCAGTCTCAATACTTCTTCTTACACTTTTACCCAAAATGGATCTTTTGATTTTATTGCCACTGACTCTGCTGGCAACACCACCACCAAAACTATTACCATTTCTAATATTGATAAAAAATCTCCAACACAACCTCAAATACTAGGTTTTAAAAATCCCGATTTAATATGTGGGTCTTTCACTAATCAAAAATATGTTACCGTTGATTGGAGTGATTCCAATGATAATGTTGCCATTACTGGATATGATTATTTAATTGATTATCCAAAAACTGATAGTCTTACCCATGGTCTGTGGCAATCTTATCTCACTCAATCTCAATATCGGGGATCTTTAAATGAAGGTCTGCATAACATAAAAGTTCGTGCTAAAGATTTCGCCGGCAATGTTTCTGATTGGTCAGATATTTGTTCAATCACTTATGATTCAATTCAACCAAATTTAACTTTTAAAACTTCTTTTTCTGGCTGGTATAACACCAATCAAATTTCTACTTTCCAATATTCTGATTTAAATTTATCAGATAATTATACTAATCCAACTTGCACCATCTTTACTGAAGGCATTGGCCAAACTTGTGTTATCACTCCTAATATTTGCGATAAGGCTGGTAATTGTAATCCAAATTTAATTGTTTCCAATTCTGTCAATATCGACAAAACTTCTCCTACTAGTACTATAAGTGGGGGAGTTAATGGTCAGACAATTTACACTAATTCTTGGAATGGATTTTTATCTGGCACTGCCTCTGATAATTTAAGCGGAGTTGATGAAGTAAAAATTTCTATCAAAAATAATAATGATAAATATTTTGACGGTTCAAACTTTACCCAAGATTCAGAATTTTTATTAAATACTAATTTTAATCAGTCGACTAATCTTTGGACATATTCTAACCTGAACAATCCTCCGGAAGATTATTACATCATCAAATCACATGCCATTGATAATGCCGGTAATATTGAAAATACTTACACCCTAACTTTTATTTTAGATAAAACTATTTCTGAAGTTAGCTTTTCCATAAATCCAAATACCCCTGATAATTCTGACAATTGGTACCAAACTCAACCGGAAATAACCCTAACTAATCCTGATTCGCACCTAGAAAAAATTCAATACAAATGGGGTTCAGGTAATTGGACAGATTATATTGGCCCGTTCAAACCAGGGAATGAAGGAGAGCAGACACTTTATTATCAAGCCAAAGATTTAGCTGGTAATATTTCTAATATCGTTAGTAAAACCATCAAATGGGACAATCCTGAAACAGGATCTAAGCAATTAACTAATTCTCCAACAACCAGTCCAACATTTTCAGAAAATAGTAACACCTTACTTTCTTCCTCGTCAATTTCACCTACAAAAGCTAATTCACCGGAAGCTTTAGTAACCAACACAAATTCTTCTTTTGATGACCAAAATCAAAAGGATGAACCAAATAATTCCGGACAAATCCTTGGTGAAACAGTTTCTAATTCTGGCTGCTGGCTACCAATCCTTTTTATTGTTGCTTTGGTTTTTAATTTTTTTTACCTAAAATATTCCCATAAATTTTTAAATCTTATTCCTTTTATCATTTCCTCATTGTCTTTTATAATTGATTGGTTATTAATTAAAAAATATGGCTGTGGAATTTCTTGGCTTAAGTATTATTTTTGGATTGGAAGTATCCTATCTTGGCTAATTCCTGTTGGTGTTAAAAATAAAATTTATCAAAAATAAAATGAAAATAGAAAATTCAGTTCACCAAAAAATCTTAAAAGAAATTTCTCAAACAAGATCTATTTCTACTTCGGAAAATATAAATTTTAGCCAAAGATATGTTGGTACCAACAAACTTTATCATGGGTTTACCAGTAAACAAATTTACGCCATCGCCAAAAAAATCTTTAAAGAAAATAACTTAAATTCTGATAAAATTATTCAACTGCTTAACTCTCTTTATCAATACGGTACTAGTTATACCGAGATTGTAATTGGTCCGACCATTCTATCTCTTTCATCTGAAACTTTAAAAAGTTTTAATCCCCAAAATTTAGACTTATGGTTAAATTATACCTGCGGTTGGGCAGAAAATGATGTTCTTTGTCAGTCAATTTTTACTGCCGAAAATGTTTTAAATAAGTGGAACAAATGGGAAAAAATACTTAAGAAATTTAATCAAGATTCTAATATTAACAAGCGTCGGGCTAGTTTAGTTTTGCTTACTAAGTCCGTCCGTCAATCTGATGATCCAAGATTGTCGACACTCGCTTTTAAAAATATCGAACATCTAAAAGGAGAGAAAGATATCCTAATTACCAAAGCGGTTTCTTGGCTGTTACGTTCTTTAATTACTTTTCATAAAGACAAAATTATAAAATATTTAGAACAAAATAAAGAATCGTTACCCAAAATTGCTTATCGTGAAGCCTTATCCAAAGCTCTCACTGGCCGAAAATACAACAAAAAAATAATTCTACTGTAAAAACAGGTATAATCCCCGCATATGTCAGAAAGAGCTGATTTTACTAGAGAACTCTGGAACAATTATGGCCGGATTCATGAAAAATCTCCCAACCCAGATAGCCAGGAAAAAGCTATTTTCTATTCCCAAAATTCTGATTTTATCAGACGTAACTTGGCTAATTCTAACCCGGAAATAGCTGTTATTATTCCGGCTTATAACGAAGAAAGTTATCTCGCCCGAACCTTAGCCAGCATTAACAATGCTTTCCGGCCTAGACCTAATGCTTGTCTTTTAGTTGTTGATAATGGGTCAACAGATGCTACTAAGGAAATCGTCCAAGAATTTGGTGGAATTCTTGTCAGAGAACCCCAAAAAGGTATCGGTCAAGCCAGACAAACAGGGTTAGAATCGGTTCCGTCATCGGTTAAATATGTTCTTACTACCGATGCCGATACAGTTGTCCCACCGGATTGGATTTCTCGTCATCAAGAAGCATTATCTCAGTCGTATATTGTTTTTACTTATGGAGGATTCAGATTTGTATTGGAAAATTCAGTTAATTTTTTAGATAAAGCTGAGTTTCTATTATTAAATTTAGCCCAAAAAATTAAATGTAACCCAAGGTATATGGTAGGTGGTTCAAATAGTGGTTTTATAAAAGATTCTGCCATTGCTTGTGGTGGTTACGACAGAAAGTTAAATCTTGCCGAAGATTTTAATCTTTATAAAAGACTTTTATTAGCCGGATATGCGGTTCATATTAATAGTGAAGTTTTAACCTCAGCTAGAAGATTTATTGGAGAAGGGCCTTTGTCCATTTTATCTTCAAAAATTAAACAACAGATTCTTCAGTCAATTGGAATTCAGCCAGAAAGAAATTTTATCAATCAATACCAAGATTATAGATCTAAATAAATAAACTAAAATCGTGTACAATAACCCTATGGCCAGCAAAGTCTACACCATCAAAATAGCCGGGCCGGCTGGATTAGGTATTAAATCTGTCGGACAGTTATTTTCTAAAATTCTTATTGCTCATGGGTTCAGCTTGACCGATTACAGTGAATATCCATCTTTAGTTCGCGGTGGTCATAATACTTATCAAATTAGTTTCTCACTCGATAAAGTTTACGCTCCACATCACCGGGTCAATATGTTCTTTTCTATTAACCCTGGCCACTGGCAACAACATCTTAAAGAATTTAATTCCAAAACTTTAATTTTTGCCGACGAAGAGAATAATCAAAAGCGCCTTAAAAAAGGTATTTTTTCTAGTCTTCCTCTTAAAACGTTAGCCGGGGAAATTGGTAGTCCAATGATAGTCAATACTATAAGTTTAGGTGTGGCTGTTTATCTTCTCGGTTTTGATATTGAACTCAGTAAAACCATTACTTGTGGTTTCTATAAACAGTTTTCTGACTTAAATGCTCGGGCTATCCAATCAGGTTACGACTATGCTCAAACCAATTTTTCTAAATTAAAGCTCAACACTAAATCAAAAATCAATTCTAAAAATAATCTTGGATTTTATGATGGTAACGAAAGTTATAGTTGGGGATTTTTGGCTGGTGGCGGCAATTTTTATGCCGCCTATCCTATGACTCCGGCCACTGGCGCCATGCATTTTTTGGCTGCCAAACAAGAAGCCAATCCAAAACTCAAAGTTTTTCATGCCGAAGATGAAATTGCCGCTGCCAATATTGCTGCTGGCGCCGTTTTTGCTGGCGCCCGGGCTGCTACTGGTACTTCTGGTGGCGGTTTTGCCCTGATGAATGAAGCTGTAAGTTTTTGTGGTGTCGCTGAAATTGGTTTAGTCTTTTATTTAGTTTCTCGTCCTGGTCCAGCCACTGGTTTACCTACTTGGACCGCTCAAGGCGATTTGATGCATGCTATTTATTCTGGCCACGGAGAATTTCCCAAAGTTGTCATAGCTCCAGGCGATCTGGAAGAATCTTTTGAAATGGGTTATCAATCTTTAAACCTTGCCGCCAAACTCCAAACTCCGGTTTTAGTTGTCAGCGATAAATTTTTAGCCGAGTCAGCCGGTAGTGTCAAGGAATTATCCAATATTAAGGTAAAAATAGATAATGGTGATATTGTTACCAATCCGGATAAAAATTTTGCCCGTTATAAATTTAATCCAAATGGAATTTCTCCTCGCACTATTCCTGGTACCCCAAACGGTCAATTTTTAGCCAATAGTTACGAACATGATGAATCTGGTTTTTCTATTGAAGACGCCACTATTGCTGCAAAAATGTTTGCCAAACGTCAATCCAAAAATAAATTAGCTATCAAATTAGCTCCAAAAGCCAATATATTTAGTCATAATTCTGCTAAAAAATTAATTATTTCTTGGGGTTCTACTAAAGGTCCAATTCTGGAAGCTCTAAAGGATTTAAAAAATAAAACTGACTTTGCTTTTTTGCAAATCAAAACTCTTTGGCCCATCAATCCTGAATTAAAATTGATTATCAACAATTTCAAAGAAGTTATTGTGATTGAAAATAATGGTACTAGCCAATTAACTACTCTGTTAAAATCTCAGTTCGATTTTAATCCTACCAAAATTTACACCAAAAATGATGGCCGTCCCTTCTTTCCAGAAGAAATTACAAAATTTTTAGACATTAAAAATTAGACATTAGAAATTTATGTTTAACTATCGTTCAAATATCACTCCAACTTGGTGTCCTGGTTGTCACAACTATCTGGTTTATGCTGCTCTTCAAAAAAATTTCATTGATCTTAAACTTAACCTTAATACTTTAGTTATAAACTATGACATTGGTTGTGCTGGCAACATGGCTGATTTTTTTAAGACTTATGGAGCTCACACTCTTCATGGTCGATCAATTTCTACTGCCATGGGAGAAAAATTAGTTAATCCTAATCTTACTGTTTGTGTTGTTGGTGGTGATGGTGGAATTTATGGTGAAGGCTTAAATCATTTAATTTCTGCTGCTAGAGCCAACATTGCTATCAAGGTTTTTGTTTCCAACAATTTTTTGTATAGTTTAACTACCGGTCAAACCAGCCCAACTACTCCAAAAGGTGCTCATACCAAATCTACTCCAACTGGTAATATTAATGAACCAATTGATCCAATTAAATTAATTAAAACGGTTAATCCAAATGTTTTTATTGAGTCCGTTTATGCTAAAGATATCCCCAAACTCAATGACACTGTCAAAAGAGCCCTAGAATCTCCTGGTTTCGCTTTGGTTGATATCATCCAAGAATGCATTGCTTTTGGCAAACAACTAAAATGATCCCCAAAATTTTCAATCATGATTTGCCAGAAACTTGGGAAGAACTTGTCTCGATAAAAAAAGAAATAAGGCGGTTTGATTCAAAAATTGTTCGGTTTACAGACGATATAAATTTTTATCACACTTATAACAAATTAGTTCCCAAACAAACCCGTATGGAAATTATCTTCAATTTAATTGGAGATAATGATTACAAAATTATAAGAAACAATTTCCCCTATCTTAGATTAATTAAAAATATCCCATTTATTAGCCATTATTGTCTTTGGAGTCGAGTTGGAAAACTACCTCAAAAAACTATCGAATCAGAAATCACCAAAAAATTCCCTAATAAAGAATATTTTTGGTTTGAAAACATCAAGATGATTAAATCAGTCCCGGAAATTTGGCACTGTCATATATTTGTCAAAGAAAAATAATTTATGACAGAGGTTATTTCTAGATCAGAGGCCTCGTTTACTTTTAAGTTTGATGAATATATTAACCCCATTCTTCCCTACATTACTGATAGGCATTTAGATATTGGTTGTGGTACCGGTGAACTAAGTTCTTATTTAATCCTCAAAAAACCCGGAATCCGCGTTACCGGATTTGATATTGATCATCAAAAAATTAACCAGGCCCGATTTCTTACTCGTCAAAATTTAAATTTTACCGATTCCGTTAAAGGATTAAACCATAGTTTTTCCAGTGCTAGTGGAATTTTTGTTTTTCACGAGGCTGGTGAAAATATTTTTTCCACTGCAGTCCAAACACTTAGCCATGAGGCCTTATTTTCCATAGTTGATTATCAGCTCAAAGGGGCAACTCAAACCGATTTTATTAGCATTTTTTCCAGCCAAACTGAGGTCAGAGAGTTGGCTCAACTTGGAATTGATTCAGCTTATCGACTTCATACCCGATACAATTTGTCAGACTGCTTTGCTATGTCTCAGAAACATGGTTTCAAAACAGTTTCTCATCAACTAATCAGCCATAAATATTTTATTTGGACTGGTCAAAATTAAATCTTTCTGGACAAAATTGCCATAAACATAGGAATCTCTTCCCTTGCCCTATTTTCCATTTTTGCTTTTCCTCCGATACTTCTTTTATCAGAGATCCATTCACTAATTCTTTCTATCAGAAAACTATTTTTAAACAACTCTTCGCTATACTTTGAAATAGAATGGTGAAATGACCAGGTTTTTTCTGATTTTTCCCGTCTTCCCGGATTAGTCAGAATCGGAATCTCCATCTCACTCATATATCCGTCTATCCGCCTGTATTGGATCTTGCTTTTTTCGTCCATCCCCCAGGAAGTTTGACGGGGAATCCTAAAAACCGGATGATTTAGTACTATTAAAAACTCCCCACCACTTTTTAAATGATTTGCCGCATTTTTAATTACTCCGCCAAAATCTCTGATATTTTGTAAGGCTAAAATTATTACGGCCAAATCAAAATGATTTTCAGCTAACGGTAATTTTTTACTGGCATCTGCCGTCAAAAAAGTATGTCTCTGGTTTTGACTTTTTCTTTTTGCCTCTTCTATTAAGCTTCGGGAGATATCTACCCCTAGGTATTCTGAATTAGTATTTATCTGTCTTTCAAAAATACCTTGACCACAGGCCAAATCAAGAACTGAATTAACCTTATTTAACTCAATCAAACCGGAGATTTTTGGAAAAATTACCGCTTGATGGAAATAATGTCCTTCATCACCCACAATTTTTTTATACCACTTACTCGATTTTTCCCAAGAGGTATTTACCATTTCCCCAGTCTATCATTTTAACCTTTCAACTACAAAGTCCCAGTTAACCGCTTCCCACCATTTTTCCACAAATCCAGCTCGATTATTAGCATAGTCCAAATAATAAGCATGTTCCCAAACATCTAATACCAGTATCGGTTTCCATCCATTTAGTGCTAGTAAATTGTGTTTCTCTACCTGACCCGTCATTAACTCTCCGTTTTCATTCTTCCACAAAATTGCCCAACCGCTAGCCTCTGTAGTTACTGCCGCACCACCAAATTCTTTCTTAAAATTTTCCCACGAACCAAAGTTTTCCTCGATTTTTTTAAGTACTTCGCCATTTGGTTTGTTTTCGGCACTTGGTTTTCTCATCCCCGACCAAAACAGTTCATGTAAAATTGCCCCGTTATAATTAAAGCTCCAATCTCTTAATATTTCTCGCATATTTATTTCCATTTCTCCATTCCTGGATTTTTCTATTTTTTCCAAAGCCACATTGGCTCCGTTTACATAAGCCGCCTGATGTTTGTCATGGTGTAATTCCACGGTTTTTTGAGAAATCACCCCTTCAAGTTCATTATAAGCATAGGGGAGTTGGGGTAAAACTAGTTTTTGCATATGTAAATAATCATAACAGATCCTACTGGTTTTGTTCGGTTTATAATATACTCATGATAGTTATCAAAACTACCCAGCAAATTGAGGGAATTCGTCAATCGTCAAAATTAGCTGCCAAAACTTTAACATATTTAGCTAATTTTATTAAACCCGGTATTTCCACTGAAAAATTAAATTCCTTAGGTCATAAATTTATTCTCGATCATCATGCTATCCCTGCTCCGTTAAACTATGGTGGTTTCCCCAAAAGTATTTGTACTTCTATCAACGATGTTGTTTGCCATGGCATCCCGTCAAAAAATGAAAGCCTCAAAGAAGGGGATATCATCAATCTTGATATTACTACTATTCTTAACGGTTTTTATGGTGACACTTCTGCCACTTACCCGGTTGGGAAAATTTCTTCTCAAGCTCAAAAATTAATTGATATTACCAGAAAATCTTTATATCTTTCTATTGACCATCTCCAGCCAGGCCGAATTCTTAATGATTGTGTTGGTAAAATTATTGAACCTTATGTCAGAAAGTTTGGTTTCAGCGTTGTTCGTGAATTGGGTGGTCATGGTGTTGGTCTTAAATTTCACGAAGATCCATTTGTTTATCATTTTGACTATCCTAAGGAAAAAATTATTCTGAAACCGGGTATGGTTTTTACTGTTGAACCCATGATTAACGGCTCATCCGACCATCGGGTTACTTTAGACCAAGACGATTCCTGGACTATCCGCACTTTTAACCATTCCCTTTCTGCCCAATTTGAGCATACTATTTTAATTACTCAAAACGGCTCCGAAATTCTTACTATCTAAAAAATAATTTCTAAAAATTCCCTGCCCTGTCAAGGGAAGGGTTAGGGAAGGGTTTGTTATACTAACTTATGATTTTATTAGATGGCAAAGCCACTTCTCAAAAAATTCTTGATTCATTAAAAAAAGAAATTCAAACCCTAAATCTGAAACCTAGATTGGACATTATTTTAGTCGGGGAATATCCGCCTAGTATTAAATATGTTGAAATGAAACAAAAAAAAGCTGAATCTATAGGCATTAGTGGTCAAATCCATCGTTTATCGGAAAATTCATCTACTGATCAAATTACTTCCCTTATCCAGAAACTTAATCAAAACAACCAAGTAACTGGATTAATGGTTCAACTCCCGCTTCCGCCACCAGTCAACACTCTTAAAGTTCTTTCTTCTATTAATCCTCAAAAAGATGCCGATGGATTAAGTCCGGCTAACTTAGGTCTTCTTTTTCAAAAAAAATCAAATGGGATCGCTGCTGCCACTTCTTTAGGCATAATAAAATTATTGGAAGAATACCAAATTGATTTAAGCGGAAAAAATGCGGTAATAATTGGTCGTAGTCCTGATGTCAGTCTGCCTTTATTTGCCTTGTTGTTAGCCAAAAATACTACTGTAACTATCTGTCATTCACATACCCGGAATTTAGCTCAAATCTGTTCTCAGGCTGATATTTTAATTTCTGCCATTGGTAAGCCAAAATTTTTAGATAAAGAATATGTAAAAGATAAGGCAATTATTATTGATGTTGGCTATGCCACTGACTCAGTCACCGGCAAAACCAGTGGTGATTTTGATTTTGAAAATATCAAAAATTTGACCAGCTACATTACCCCTGTTCCTGGTGGTGTCGGTCCTATGACCGTCGCCTCACTTTTATTCAACACTGTCCAACTCGCCAAAAAATAATAATTTTTAAAATTTAGATTTAATTAAAAATTGCTATAATACCTTATATGCGAATTCAACTTTATGATCGGGGATTACCCCAAGGCCAAAAGTTATTTGCTGATTTAGACGCCGTTTGTCAGCGCCTTCAAATCGACTACGATCCGGAATATATTAAAGATATGTCTCGAGTTTATAGTTTGGGCGTTCAAGGAAGTACTGTTCTCTTAATTAACAATGAAATAGTCTTTGTCGATAAATACCCCAATCAAAAAGAATTGGAAACTATTATTCAGGAATATGTTTAGTTTTATCCGCAAATTTCTTAAAAAAAGAAATCATCTCAATACTATTTTAGAATTACTTGGAGCTGTAGCTATTTGGTGGGGAATTTGGGGAATTCTTGACTCGTTTGTCTTTCCCAAAAATGAATTTTGGAGCTATTTAATTTCTATCTTTTTAGGATTTTTGATAATTTTTGTCGTCGGTGGGGAACTAGACGATCTTAAATAATTTTCTTGCGTTATCATCAATTATTTTTTCGCTTGTTTCCAAACTCATTTGCCAAATTTCTGATACTTTTTGATATACATACTTCACATATTCTGGACAATTTTTCTCTCCACGGAAGGGGACTGGCGTCAAAAAAGGCGAGTCTGTTTCTAAAATTAACCTATCTTTAGGTATTTCTGCTACTACTTGTTCCAATCCGATTTCATAAGTCAAATTTCCATCAATTCCAAAATACCACTCACCCGGTAATTCCAGAAATTTTTTAATTCTTTTTTTACCGCCAGTATAACAATGAATTACTCCGGATAAATTTTCATATTCTCCCAAAATCTCCAAAGTTTCATCACTAGCTTGTCGGCTATGAATAATTAATGGCCGGCTTACATTTTGCGACATTACTATTTGTTTTCTGAAAAGCTCTATCTGTTTTTTCTTGTCCATTTCAGTAATTTCATCTGTAAATTCAAGTCCACATTCTCCAATAGCCGCTACCCGCTTCTCAAACAATTTCTCTAGTTCCTCAAAACTGTTGCTAATTTCTTGTGGATGGATCCCAATTGCTGGCAACATTTTTTTATTTATTTTTGCTAATTCCAAATTATCTTTTGAATCTGCCAAACAACTTGCCGCCAAAACCACATAATCCAACCCTTCAATCCTTATCTCTTCACTAAACCGGCTAGATAGGTGAGCGTGTGTATCAATCATTAGATCCTCGGGAATAATGATTTTTCCAGCGGCTTAATTTCTCCACTGAAAACATCCAAAATTTTTTGTGAAGTTTCCGGCATTACTGGCTCAATATAAAATGCCGCCTTTTGTAAATTGGCGATACAAATTTGTAATATTTCATTTCTTTTGGGATCCGTTTTTTCCAATTTCCATGGAGTTTCCTGGTTTAAGTAATTATTAGTTTTATCGATAAATTCATTAAATACCCAACTTAATGCTTCATCAAATTTGAAACTATCAATTAGTCTCACAAAATTCTCATCTAAAATCCCCGTCTTGTCTGCCCGCCAAGACTGATAAGCTATCAGCGGGTCAAGAAGGGGTTTATCTCCTTCCGCCAATTTTGCCACTCTCGACACTAAATTACCCAAATTATTGGCTAAATCAGCATTATATTTTTCTTTAAACCTTTCAATTCCTACATCACTATCATTTTCAGTTGGAAAAGATCTGGCAATCAAATACCGGGCTCCATCAACCCCAAACAAATCCGCTAACTGTTGTGGTGAAATTACATTTCCCAATGATTTAGACATTTTTTGTCCGTCAATCATATAAAAGCTGTGAATATAAACTTTTTTTGGTAACTGGTCTACCCCAAATCCGGCTGATAACAACATTGCTTGCCAAATCACGGTATGAAACCACAAAATTTCTTTACCGATCAAATGTACATTGGCCGGCCAAAAATCTTTTTTACCTTCCACAAATTGAGTCGCCGAATAATAATTAATTAAGGCATCAAACCAGACATAAACCGTTTGTTTTGTGTCCCAAGGTATACCAATCCCCCATTCTACATTTTCGCGAGATAATGATATATCCCGAACTCCAGCTTTAAGTTTAGCCAAAGTCTCTAATCTTTTCCCTTCAGGGAAAATATAATTAGTTTCATCATTTTCAATTAGTTCAATTAACTTTGGTATATATTTACTTAATCTAAAAAACCAATTTTCTTCGGATTTTCGGACTGTTTTTTCCGGTGGATGAAGTGGACAATGCCCGTCTACCAATTCCGTTTCAGTTAAAAACTTTTCGCAGCCAACACAATACCAACCTTCGTATTTATCCTTGTAAGCATCACCATTATCATAAATTTTTTGCAACAATTCCTGAACTACTTTCTCATGTTTCGGATTAGTTGTTCTAATAAAAAAATCAAAACCAATATTCAAATTTTTCCAGGCTTCTTCAAATCTAGGAGAAATTTTGTCACAATAATCAATTGGTTTTAAATTCTCTTTTGCAGCTGATTCGGCCACTTTTTGACCATGTTCATCAGTTCCCGTCAAAAAAAACACTTCATCACCCCAGGCTTTATGTGCTCTAGCCGCAATATCTGCCGCCACTGTTGTACAAGTGTGTCCGATATGAGGAATATCGTTTATATAGTAAATTGGGGTAGTAATAAAAAATTTTTTCATTTGTATATCAAATTATAAGCTTTACCAACAAAAAAGAGTACTTTTCAGTACTCTTTTATCTGCCACATTATTTGAGTAAAACTCAAACTCTGTGGCCATTACATTTTTTTAGCAGATTTTGATTTACCGGTTTTCTTTACCTTGGTTTTAGTAATTTTTTTAGCTACAGCTTTGGTTGATACCACACCATCTTTCAATTTTTTAACATAATTAGCCTTAAGGCGAGAAGTTTTATTTTTATGAAAAATTCCTTTCTTAACTGATTTATCCAAGATAGAATGAACTTCTTTTAAAGAATCATTGGTTGGTTTAGCCAAGAATTTCTTGACGGTTAATTTTAATTTTGTTTTAAACAAAACATTATCCCTGTTATTTTTAACAGACTTTCTTAAAGATTTTTTTGCAGATAAACTTATTGGCATGACAGGTATTCTATCTTATATACCAATCTTTTACAAGAATTTATAATACACTTATGAACTTTTCTCAGCGCCTTAGTCTCATCAGTCAGAAAAAACAGCATACTATTTTGTCTGCATCTATCGTTTTGGCCGTCACATTTGGCCTATCAGCCATTCTTGGCTTCTTAAGAAGCCGATTTTTATACGCTACCTTTTTTAAATGTTGTGTTGCCCAGCTAGATGTTTACAACGCCGCTTTTCGTTTACCTGATTTAATTTTTAAACTTTTAGTTACCGGCGCATTATCAGCTTCTTTTATCCCTGTCTTTTCTAGTCATCTTCAAAAAGATCCTCAAAAAGCTTACAAAATCGCTTCAAGTGTCATTAATATTTTACTTTTAATCTTCACTGTTGCCTCTTTAATTGTTTTAATTTTTACTCGACCTTTAAATAATTTAATTGCTGCCGGCTTCGGCGCAGAACAATTAGATTTAATGGTTAACTTAACTAGAATTTTACTTATCGCTCAAATCTTTTTTTTAATCAGTAATTTCATCACTGCCATTTTACAAGTCAACCAGATTTTTATTATCCCTGCTATCTCCCCCATTGTATACAACATCTTCATTATATTAAGTATTTTTACCTTGGCTCCCACTTTCGGCATTTATGGAGTAGTTTATGGAGCAGTTATTGGAGCTTTTTTCCATTTAGCCATTCAAATCCCGGCAGCCAAACGGCAAGGATTTAAATATAAACTAATTCTTGATACTAAAATTGATGGGGTTAAAGAAGTATTTAGACTAATGATTCCTAGAAGTCTCTCTCTTGGACTAGGAGAAATAGAAAATACTGTCACTTTATTTTTTGCCAGTGGTCTTGCTGCTGGGTCAATCTCTTTACTCAATTTAGCTCTTCAACTTATGTATTTACCTAGTCGTATTTTTGGGACTACCGTCGGCCAGGCTTCTCTCCCTCTTCTTTCCAAAAATATTGCCAGGAATGAACTTAAAGATTTTCGGGATACTGTTGCCAGGATAATTAGTCAAAGTTTATTTATTGCCTTACCTATAACTGTAATCACTTTGGTTCAAAGAGTAGCTATTATCCGTCTTTTATTTGGATCTCAAGATTTCCCTTGGACGGCCACTATCACTACTGCTAGAATTTTGGCCTTTTTAACTCCGGCTATTGTTTGCCAAGCAGTTATTCAAATTCTAATTAGATCATTTTATGCTCTCCACAACACCAAAATTCCTTTTAAAGTGTCTTTAATTTCACTTATTTTTAACATTAGCAGTAGTTTTCTTTTAGTTAAATTTACTCATCTTGAAGTTATTGGTTTAGCTATCAGCTCCACTATCGGTAATATTATCCAAACCATCGGGCTATTTTATTTTTTTATTAAAATTGTTGATGGTTTTGACTGGGTCAATACTCTTAAAAAAATCAATAAGATATTATTTGCCTCATTAATTATGGGAATTTTTACTTGGTTAAGTTTAAAATTTTTAGATTTATTTATTTTAGATACTACCAGAACCATCCCTTTACTCATTGTCTTCTCTTTATCCACCTTATTTGGGGCAATAGTCTATTTATACACCGTAAAAATATTTAACCTTGAGGAAATCAAAGACTATCAGAAATATTTTTTAAAGCTTAAGAAAAAAATAATTCCGCCAAAAATTACCTTGTAAGTGTTTAATTTAAACAAATAGTCATATATACTGAAAGTATGGCTGTTAAAAAAGAGCTATCACTACTACCAGACTCAGAAAATCCTAATTCATTCGGAGCTAGAGCTATTAAATGGTTAACCACTGTTGGTAGGTGGGTTATTGTTCTAACAGAACTTATTGTCGTCTCCGCTTTTATCTCTAGATTTTGGCTTGACAGGAAGAATTCTGATCTTTCAGAGACTATTCGGCAACAGCAAAGCATTCTGGAAACAACTCAATCTTTCGAAAGTGAATTTAACTCATTCCAACAGCGTCTTAATTTTATTAGTGATTTTTATAAAAATAATCCCCAGTACGACCAAAAAATTACTACGCTCATAAACAGTACTCCGAATGATCTTATTTATCAGACAATCTCTTTTAGAAAAGAAGAAAATGATAAAAATCTTTCGGCCACCGCCTCATTAATTGCTTTTAATGAGAAATCCCTTATTTCGTTCATTAATAATCTCACTCTCAATCCCGATATAGAAAGCGTTAAGATAAATCAAATTGAAAAAAAACAACAGGAAAATAATTATTTAATAAACATTTCAGTTGTCTTTAAAAATTTGCTCCAAAAAACATGATTGAAAAAACAAACTGGTTTAAAAATCAATCAATCTATCAATACATTCGGCAGCAAGCAGAAAATAGAAAGACGATGCAATACCTAGAAGTAGGGGCGACCTTTCTGTTAATAACTGTTTTTTTAACCACCGCAATCGCTCCGACTGCTTCAGCTATCTCCAAATTATTGGGGGAAATTAAATCAAAAGAAATCACCACTATTGCCATGAAACAAAAAATAGCTAATGTTGTCCTTGCTCAGGATGATTTTGCTCAAGCCCAAGAAAAGTTTTCTATATTGGAATCAAGTTATCCATCAAAACCGGAGTTTCATCAAGCAGCCTCTACCTTTTCTTCTATATCAAAACAATCAAACACTTCTATTAAACAAATTAAATATAACCTAAATAACGATTCAAAAAAACAAAACATCCAATCTTATAATATTGATCTTAGTATCAATAGTTCTTACTCAGGAATGTTAGATATGATTAAAAGAATTGAAAATGGTCGACGTCTTATAGATATTAATTCAGTCGTTTTCACCAAAACTGATAAAGGTCTTATTCTTAATATATCAACTAATCTAGTTTATTCACCTATTTTTACCAAATGAACAAAAATAAAATCTCTCTCTACTTTGCTTTTATCGCTATTTTAAGCTTTCTTACTTTTTTTATCTCAATTGCCCAGAAAAGTTATTTTAATCTAGTCGGTCCTATCAAAGAAGTAGAATCAAACAAACTTCTTACCCCAATTGATCCAAAACTTAATTTAGAAATTATCAATGATATTGAAATTCGCCCGGAAAACGTAGATGATGGCTTAATAAATTTTTCTCTAGAGGAAGTAGCTACTTTTAGCGGTCAAAATAATTAGAGAGCAACATGAAAAAAGAAAGAAAAATACCAACTATCTTAGGGATTTTCTTAATTCTAGCCACTTTGTACATTGGCAATTCCGTTGTGAATCGACAAACTAATACTACCACCAAGGCTAGTGGCAGTTGTGACCCAATTAGTGTCCAAGTAACCAACATCACCAATAAATCTGCCACTATATCATTTACTACATTATCTGATTGCTTATCGGCAATTTCACTTGGAAATCAGACAATAGAAAATTCTAAAGGGAAAAGTAAAATACATTATTTTGATATTAATTCTCTTGAAGAATCGAAAGCTTATACTTTTAGTGTTATCTCAGATGGCAAGAATTATTCACTCGACAGTTTTAATTTTAAAACGGGACAAAAACCAACAGGAGAGATTCCAATTTCCGATTTAGCTTGGGGTAAAGTTTACCAATCTGATCATAGCCTTGCTACTCAGGCGATAGTTTATTTTTCAGTTGCTGGAGCATCTCCACTATCAGCATTAGTTACTTCATCTGGGGAATGGAATATTACCTTAGCTACCAGTTTTAATGAAAGTTTAACTAATTATTTTTCCTCTCCTTCCAATACGGAGGAAAATTTAGTCGTAGTTGATGATAGCCAAACCCAAACTCAGATTGTTGGTAACACCAATCACAACAACCCCGTCCCTGATATTGTTATTGGTCAAAACAATTTTTCTGCTCCAAGTCCAGTTGTCGAGCTCCCTCAAACCAGTTTACTCAATCAGGAATATAATTTTCCCGATGATACATCTCTGACTATTTCAAACCCTGACAACAATGAAACTTTATCCACAAAACGTCCAAATTTTTTTGGTACTGCCAACCCTGGAGATAAACTTAAAATTGAAGTTCATTCACCTGTAGCTATTAATGATTCAATCACTGCGGATGATGATGGAAGTTGGGACTGGTCTCCATCAAAAGATCTAACTCCGGGGGAACATACTATCACTATAACCGACGAAGAGAATAATACTATTAGTAAAAAATTTATAGTTTTGGCTGCAGAATCAAACACTTCTTTTACCGCTTCTTCGTCGGCCACTCCAAGCCAAAAACCTACATCTACTCCCATTCCAACCCCAACTAGTATTCCAACTAGTGTTCCCAGCACTTCTTCAGGTATCCCAAAAACGGGGAATATCTTTCCTACTGGAATTATTTTAGCCTTATCATTAATTTCAATATCTTTTGCTTTTATTTTTTCCAAAAAACCCTAAACAATTGTTAATATAACTATTATGTTTAAATCAATTTTTGAAGCTCTTAGGCCCATTCAATGGATTAAAAATTTAAGTATCTTCGCTGCTTTAATTTTAAATGGTCAACTTTTTGATTATGATTTATTCTTAAAAAGTTTTGGAGCATTTATTGTTTTTTGCTTACTTTCATCTTCTTCATATTTGATTAATGATGTTATTGATGCTGATAAAGATAGATTACATCCTGTCAAGAAAAATCGTCCTATCGCTCGTGGAGCTGTCCCCCAATCAATTGCCATATTAATCGCCTTCATTCTAGTCTTCACTGGTCTGTCCATTTCAATTTTTATTAATACCAGCTTCTTTTGGATTTCATTTGTGTTTATTATTTTACAGTACACCTATTCACTTCTTCTCAAAAAGAAAGCCATTTTAGATATTATTGGCATTGCCTTCTTTTTTATTCTTCGAGCTTATGCCGGAGAACTCGCTACTGGTTACCATTTACCAATTTGGATTATGTTGGCAGTCATCTTCCTTTCTTTGTTTCTAGCCAGTGGTAAAAGACGGACCGAGCTTGGCAATACCGGTGTTAAAACCAGAAGTGCTTTAACTGGGTATAGTAAAAATTTGCTTAATTTTTATACTACTATGTTTGCTGTTTGTACTTTAATTGCCTATGCCATGTTTACTTTTATGGAAGATCCAATAATTTTTGATGGTTTAATGCATAATTTCTTGTTAGAAAACTTTCCCAATGCTCTCGGTAGAAAATGGTATATGATCACTTTAATTCCTGTAATTTTTGGCATTATGCGCTATGGTCAAGTAATTTTTGAAATGCAAGAAGGAGAACGTCCTGAACGAGTGGTCGCTACCGATATCCCCTTACTCTTGTCTATACTTCTTTGGGGATTGATGATGATTACTATAATTTATGTCATCTAAAAAAAATTTTGTTTTTTTCCTTATTCTCTTTCTCGGTCTCTTAACCAGATTTTTTAATCTTAATTGGTCTGGCGATTTTGGATTCCATCCTGATGAAAATAATATGGTCAATGCCGTATTGTCACTTAACAAAAATAATCTAGCTCCCAATTTTTTTGCTTATGGTCAATTTCCTCTTTATCTTACCTATTTCACTACTCCAAAACATAATTTTTTCGCTACTCAGTTAACACTTAGATTTTGGTCTGCCATTTTCTCGGTATTATCAATCCCCATTTTTTATTTAATTGGCAAAAAAGTCTTTAAATCACCAAAATTAGGAAACATTTTTTCATTATTAATCGTTTTTACCCCAGGCCTAATCCAACTATCTCACTTTGGGACAACAGAATCTATTCTTATTTTTGTTTTTGTTCTAAATATTTATCTTTCATTTTTATTTTATGATCAACCCCAAAATTTAAGTTTATTGTTTTTTGCTGGGTTATTTTCTGGTGTTGGTATTGCCACCAAAATTTCTGCTGCTATTTTTATTGTTCCAATCTGTTTGAGTTTTTTATTTATTTTTTTAAAAAACCAAAAAATTTTTTTTAGTCTTATCCTAAAATTCTTAATATTAATTACCACCACTTTACTTTTTTC
>CAZWUG010000002.1:0-41052 GCA_964637525.1 uncultured Gammaproteobacteria bacterium
ACATCGTTATCGACGCCAGGCTTTATGGGCCCAAACACACCGGTATTGGCCGTTACACTAAAAACCTTTTATTGGCTTTAACCAAACTTCCTGATTTTGGAAAATATAATTTTACTTTAATTATTTACCCGGAGTTAAAACCAGAAATCGAAAAAGATTTGGGGGATAATTTTAAAATTATCACTACCAATATCCGCCACTATTCCGTCAAAGAACAATTATTTTTACCCTTTCTACTTTATAAACTAAAACCCGACCTAGTCCACTTTACTCACTTTAACAAGCCCGTTTTTTATTTCGGCAAATCACTGGTTACTATTCACGATCTTATAAAACATTTTTTCAAAGGCCGTCTCAGTACCACCAAAAACACTTCTATTTATTGGATTAAACATTTTTTTTATATTCTTCTCACTAATATTGTTATAAAAACCAATACCATTATTGTCCCCAGTAATTACTGGCGTGATTACATCATAAAAAAATTCAAAATTTCCCCCAAAAAAATTACTACCACCTACGAAGCGGTCGACCCCATCTTTTTAGAAAAAACTAGCCAAAAAAATGGAAATCAAAAACTGAAAACCGGAAATTATATTATCTATACCGGCAATTTATATCCCCATAAAAACATCGAAATTATAATTGAAGCTCTCAAAAAAATCCCCCATATAAGTCTAAAAATTATTTGTTCTAGAAATTATTTTACTCAAAGAATAGAGCAGATTCTCAAAAAATATAAAATGTCCCATCAAGTTGATTTCTTGGGTTATTTACCCGATTCTGATTTAAAACAACTCTATCGCCAAGCATTGGCTTTAGTCCATCCATCGCTTATGGAAGGATTTAGCCTAACCGGGCTGGAAGCTATGGCCTTAGATTGTCCCGTAATTTCCTCCAACAGTACTTGCCTCCCGGAAATTTATCAAAATTCGGTTCTTTATTTCAACCCCAAAAAATCCGACGAGTTAGTTTCTCAAATTAAAGCCCTTCAAAATAATCCCAAACTAAGGACTAAACTTATCAATCTCGGCCATCAACAAGTTGCTAAATATTCCTGGCATAAAACCGCCCAACAAACCCTTTCTGTCTATAAAAATTTATTAGAAATTAGAAATTAGAAATTGGATATTAATAACTTACGCATTGCTATCTTCTACGATTGGCTTAATCAATGGGGAGGAGCCGAAAAAGTTTTATCGGATATTCTTAAAGTCTTTCCTGAAGCTTCAGTTTATACCCTACTTTACCATCCCCAAAAAACCAACTGGCTACCCAAAAACACCGTTGTTTATCCATCAAAACTAAATCGCTTTTCTTTAACCAAAAAAAACAACCTTCTCCATACTCCATTTTATGCTGTATCTTTAGAACAATTCGATTTTTCCCAATATGATATTGTTATTTCCACCACCTCAATAATTGGACATTGTTTATTAACCCCACCCAAAACACTTTTCATCTGTTATTTTCATAATACCAATCGTTACTTATACCAAACACCGCCTCAGTTCAAATTAATTCAGCCTTTACTCAAAAAGTACCAAAGAACCGATTTTATTTACGGACAAAGACCGGATTTTTTACTTTGCAATTCCAAAACCGTCCAAGAAAGAATCAAAAAAAATTATCACCGTCACGCCGATATTATCTACCCGGGAGTCGATACTTCTTTTTTTATTCCCAAATCAAATGAATCAATTGAACCATATTTTTTAACCGTCTCTCGGCTAGTCAACCACAAAAGAGTTGACTTAGCCATTCAAGCTTGCCAAGAACTAAATCAAAAATTAATTATTGTTGGTGAAGGCCGAGACTACCACCGTTTTTTAAAACTTAGAACCAACAAATCAAAAATAGTTTTTATGGGAAAAGTCTCAAATAAAAAACTTTTATCCCTATACCAAAACTGTCAAGCTCTCATCTGTCCCCAAATTGAAGACTTTGGTCTCACCTCATTAGAGGCTCAAGCCTGCGGTAAACCCGTCATTGCTTTTAATCAAGGTGGTCTTACTGAAACGATTATCGAAAATAAAACCGGGATCTTTTTTCCCCGCCAAACAGTCAAATCACTGGTCAATGCCATCGCCCGATTTGATCCCCAAAAATTTGATTCAACCGACTGTGTCAGCAATGCTAAGAGATTTTCTCAAACTAACTTTATGTTAAACTTTAAACAAATTGTTACTCAACTATGGCAACAACACCAAAACACTTTATCGTAATTTTATGCGGCGGTACCGGACCTAGACTTTGGCCTCTTTCCCGAGCTTATCAGCCAAAACAATTTCTAAAACTTTTTGGAAAAAAAAGTCTACTCGAACAAACTATTGTTAGAGCTCAAAAAACAGTTCCTTCAAAAAGAATATTTATTGTCTCTAATTATCGTTACCAATCTATTTTAGAAAAATATCTTTCCAAAAAAATTCCCAAAGAAAACATTCTTTTTGAACCGGCAAAAAAGAATACCGCCATGGCAATTCTTTTAGCTACTAGCCTAATTTACAAAAATAATCCGGAAGCCACCATCACCACCATGCCATCCGACCACTATATCAAACAAAAAAATCGTTTCGTTCAATCAATTTCTCAGGCTGTTAATATGGCCCGTAAGTTTAAACAAATAATCACTATTGGCATTAAACCAACCTTCCCCAATCCTTCATTCGGCTATATTTTACCCCAAAAGAAAAACCAAAAAATATCTCAGGTCAATTTGTTTATTGAAAAGCCAGACATTCAAACAGCCCAAAGTCTTATTAAAAAAGGAGCCCTATGGAACTCGGGAATTTATACCTTCATGGCGAAAACCTTAATCAATGAATTTCAAAAGCTTCAGCCGGATTTTAATCCAATTATTGACAAACTCTTATCCACCAATGATTTATCAAATGTAATCAATAATATTTATAAATCAGCTCCGGATATTGCTATTGATAAGGCTATTTCTGAAAAGAGTCACAACATGTCCGTTATCCCTATCAAATCTGATTGGAGTGATGTTGGCGAATGGAAATCAATTTATCAACAGTTAGATAAAGACAAATCCGGCATATCAAAACTCACCTCAGAAACACAATTCCTTCAAATAAATTCAAAAAATTGTTTAGTCTCTGCCTCAAAAAATAAATTAATCGGGTTAGTTGATGTTAATAATCTGGCTATTATTGACACCCCCGATGGTCTTTTAATTTGCAATATCGCCCACGACGGCAGTTCCAGAGTTCGGGAAATTGTCAGTCAAATAGTTAAAAATAAAAACTATCATCAATTTTTTCTAAAAAAACCATGAAAATCAAACTTTCCTTCAGAATCTTCAAAAGAATCTTAGACATTCTAAGTTCCGTGTTCTTGCTTGTTTTATTTTCACCTTTACTTTTAGTCACTATTATCATCATCAAGATAACCTCACCCGGCCCGGTTTTCTTTAAACAAAAAAGAGTCACCCGAAATAACAAAGAATTTTGGATGTACAAATTTCGTTCCATGTATACTGGAGATAATGACAAAAGATTACGGGAAAATTATCCTGAACTTTGGAAAAAATACAAAGATGCCGGCTGGAAATTACCCATGTCTGAAGATCCCAGGATTACTCCTATCGGCAAAATTATTCGAGCCACATCTGTTGATGAATTTCCCCAACTGATTAATGTCCTCAAAGGAGATATGAGTTTAATCGGACCACGCGCCTACCGGGAAGAAGAACTCCAAGAATATGAAAAAAAGTATCCATTAACCAGAAAATATATCAAAGATATCAGATCGGTTAAACCCGGAATTACCGGCCTTTGGCAAACTTCAGGTCGAAACGAATTAAATTTTGAACAAAGAGCCAAATTAGACTCGCAATACATCCGTCATCAATCTGCATTGACTGAACTAATCATCCTTCTCAAAACACCCATGTCTATGATCTCTCGCTGGTAAAACCGTGAATTATTATATAAACTAATCACATGGATCTAATCACCAAAGCCGCCAATATTACTCCTGGTAAAAAAATAAAAAAATCTAACAAAAAACTCCTCAAGGTAGTCTTAATTGTTCTGGGGATTATTTTAATTGTTTTTGGTGGTCTGTTTTTACTCACCTATTTTCCCGCCAAACAACTTCTAACCCAAATTGACTCTATCAAATCAGAAGCCCAAAAATTACAGCAAACCATTACCGATAAAGACATCGACCAAGCCAAAATATCTCTTGAAAATCTTAAACAAAAAATAGAAACAGCTAATCAAACATATTCAAAACTAAAATTAGTCGGCAGCCTCCCTTATATCAACCAATTTTACAAAGACGGCCAACAAACCCTAAAAATTGCCAAAACTGGTCTTGAAACCGGAGAAATTGTTATTACCGCCATAGAACCATATAAAGATTTTTTGGGCATCAAAGGCGGATCTGTTAGTAGCGCTGATACTACTGAAGATAGGATAGAGTTTTTAACCCAATCTATTGAAGGCCTAACCCCATATTTAGACACGATTGAATTTAAAATAGAAGAAATTCAAACATCTATCAATCAGATTAATGCCGCTAAATATCCGGAAGAAATTAAAGGCATCCAAATAAAACCAAATATTATCAAAGCTCAGGAATTAATCGATCAAACATATAAATTAGTTAAAGACGGTAAACCTTTGCTCAGTAAAGTTTCTTGGCTTTTAGGTAAAGACGCTCCTCGAAAATATTTAATGATTTTTCAAAACGATGGAGAATTACGTCCCAGTGGGGGATTTTGGACTGCCTACACTACCTTAACTATCAAAGACGGTAAAGTCACTCCAGGTACCGCCAGCAACATTTACGATCTTGACGATAAAATTAACAGCAAAGTTGTTGCCCCAAGATTAATCAAAAGTTACCACATCAATGTTCCGTATCTTTACCTTCGCGACAGCAACCTTTCTCCTGATTTTCCCACAGATGCCCAAATATTTTTAGAACAATATATCAAAGCCACTAAAACTAAAGATAAATTTGATGCCATTGTGGCTATCGACACTCAAATTTTAGTCGACATGGTTGGAGTCTTAGGCAAACTCGATACTCGTGTCGGTACATTCACCACCGAACCTGATAAACGCTGTGATGGCTGTCCTCAAATAATTTATGAAATGCAATGGATGTCCGGCCGGCCTCGTGATTATATTGAATTAAACCGCAAAGATTTTATGAATCCATTAATGTCGGCCTTATTGGCCAATGTTATGGGGTCTGAAAAAAATAAAATGGGTTCATTAATGGAAGCCTTCTTTAAAAATATTAATCAAAAGCACGTTATGGTTTATTTTCCTGACGAACAAATGCAAAATATTGGCAATCAGGCCAATATTACCGGCAAGATTTTTGATGTCGATAAGTCAATTGATTATTTCCACTTAAACGATGCCAACTTTGCCAGTGCTAAAACTAATATCTTTATTACTCAAAAAATTAAACATGAGATTGATATCAAAAATGGTCTAGCTACACATAAAATTTCGATTACTTACACTAATCCGGCATCAGGCTCAAATTGCAATCTTGAAAAAGGCGGCTTATGTCTTAATGCCTCCACCTATCGCGATCTTTTCCGATTCTACACACCTATTGGATCAAAATTAATAAAAATGACTGGATCTGAAATTGAAACAGTCCAATATGAAGAACTTAATAAACAAGTATTTGAAGGTTTTTATGGTAATAAATTTGGCTTAAATCCACAATCAAATTTAAAAACTTCTATCGAATATACTTCCGGAGCCACAATTGGATCAACTTACACTCTAATGCTTCAAAAACAACCCGGAACCAAACCGATAGAATATGACTTAACCATTAATGGTCAAAAACAGCCAACCTTCCAATGGGCTGCCGATAAAACCATTAAATTTTCCCTTTAATGGACAGATACCTTTCAACCCTAGGTATAGTCATCAACAAAAAAACTTCCAAAGAAGCGGATCTGGTAATAACACTCTTAACCCCAAAATTAGGTAAAATCGTTGCCTTAGCTAAAGGCGCTAAAAACATTAAAAGTAGCCGTTTGGGGAACCTCCAACTAGGCAACACTATTAAAGTTCAGCTTTATCAAAAAAATAATTTTAATTGGCTTTCCGAGTCTCAAAATATTATTCCATTCATGCAAACAGACAAAAATTTAGCTCAATTAAATTTGCTTTTTTATTTTTTAGAAATAGTTAACCAGCTGATTGCCGAGAACCAACAAATCGAAAAAGTTTTTAATATCTCTCAAAATATTATCAACGCCATCAACAAAAATCTTTTAAACAGTTACATTCAAAACGAAATTAATTTTTTGGAAGTTTTAGGTTTTGGTGTGCCAAATGATATAAAAGAAAATTTTATTAAAAAAGATTACAAAGCCAGTCAAAAACTCATCAAACGTTTTTTTGAATCCATTATCGAAAAACCCCTCGAAAGCAATAAACTATTTAAATAAATCTATCCTTAGTTTTTATTTCTATTTGAGTAATTAAATTTCCGTTTCCAAGCCTTACAGCTTCACTGATAACAGGCTCATTACTTCCATTTTCACCCAAGTTTACACCATAACCTGTTTATAGCTTCAAAAATTTCTAATATATTCCTGAATATAAAACACTACTGTATGCCAACAACGAAAGCTAAATATTTTTTAAGGTCTTAACAGTCCAAAATACATACTTGCCACATCTAAATTTTGATTAGTTAAATATCCTTGAGGGTCAAAAAAACGAGTTCTAATTTCTGCCACTCTATTAATATCATCTTTTCTTGCATCAGAAAAAAATCTCCGGTATAAAACGCCAAAACCCTCATTCGCTTTCCTTCCTCCTGCAGAGTACGCTGTCTCTAAGCCACTTTTTAACGATTCTTCAGCGTCTCTCAGACGTTTTTTGCAAACTTCAACACTACCCTCCGAAAGAACTCCGCTATCTATTGCTCCGCTTGTCAATTTTCTAACATATTCTGCATCTATAATTACTGCTACCAGCTCCAACTGACGAGCTTTGTCTGCATATTCCGATCCAAAGGCATACTTTTCAATAAAAGAATCAATGGCCGGGCAAGACACTCGACCTCGATCTTGTAAGCTCTCCCAATATTTACCAGCAGGCAAGTCCTTACTTAAACCATCTAATGAAGATAAATATTCCTTGGCCGCTACACCTTTATTTACTTCTAACTCAATCGTCGGTCTTTGTTGCTCTTGATTAGACATATTATTATATATATCACAATATATATGAATCTGTCAATTTATTTAATCCAAAATAAACTAGTTTCCGTTATTTTTTTTATTTTCATTTACTTAAATATATCCATAGTGGTGTAAAATATACACAATACAACCATGACCAAAGTTGGCACTTTGCGAGTTGATTATTTTTAAAAGTAGGCGGACAACCGGAATAAATACTCCGTCAATTAGGGTGGAACCGTCCCGATTTATCGGGGCCCCTAAAAATTATTACTTTAATTTTTAGGTAAATTATGGCAGAAAATCAAAATGATTTAGTCAGCAAAATCATCAGCCTTTGCAAACGCAGAGGAATTATTTTTCAAAATTCTGAAATTTATGGCGGTGTTCAAGGTTTTTATGATTATGGCCCTATCGGTTCTCAAATGAAATTAAATTGGAAAAATATTTGGTGGCAAGACAATGTCATCAAACGCCGTGATGTTGTCGGTATTGATGGTTCAATTATCACTCATCCTACAGTCTGGCAAGCTTCCGGTCATGTCAAAAATTTTGCCGATATTATGGTGGAATGTAAAAAATGTCACAAACGATTTCGCCCTGATTTACTTAATGATCCATCCATTTGTCCCGAATGTGGCGGAGAATTTACCCAAGGTCGAAAATATAATATTTTATTTGAAACCGAAATTGGAGTTATCGAAGGGGAAAAACTTCATGCTTATTTGCGGGGAGAAGCCTGTCAAACAATATATCTAGACTTTAAAAATATTGTTGATTCCACTCGTGTCAAAATACCATTTGGTATTGCTCAAATCGGAAAAGCATTTCGTAATGAGATAACGCCAAAAAACTTCCTTTATCGTACCCGCGAGTTTGAACAATGGGATATCCAATATTTTGTCCATCCAACTGAAATGGATAAATGGTTTGAATATTGGAAAGAAAATCGTCTTAATTGGTACAAATCACTTTTCAATAATGCCGAAAACCTCCGCTTTAGAGAACACGCTTCAGACGAATTAGCTTTTTATGCCAAAAAAGCTTTTGACATTGAATACCAAGCTCCTTGGGGTTGGGCCGAAATGGAAGGAATCCATTGGCGTTCTGATTATGACTTAACCCAACATTCCAAATTCAGCGGTCAAGATCTTTCCTATACTGATCCGGTTACTCACGAAAAATATCTTCCTTGGATTACTGAAAGCTCAGGAGGAGTTGATCGAAGCTTTTTCTTTATGCTTTTAGACGCTTATCGTGAGGAAACTATTCCTAGCGGAGAAATCAGAACTTATCTAAAAATTAATCCAAAAATTGCTGCTTACAAAATAGCCGTTATTCCCTTAGCTGCCAACAAACCGGAATTAATCGAAAAAGCTGAAGCTATTTTTCAGAAACTTAACTTAAAATATTCTGTCGATTGGGATGATAGCAGCAACATCGGTAAAAAATACCGCCGCCAAGACGAAATCGGTACCCCATGGTGTTTAGTCGTCGATTATCAAACTTTAGAAGACAATACTGTCTCTATTCGTGACCGCGATACCATGGAACAAATTCGGGTTAATGCTGATGAAATTGACACCTGGCTCGAAAAAAGGTTAAATAGTTAATATGAATAAAACTAAATTCCTCTCATTAGCCCTGGTAATTTTGGCTTCATCATTTTTTCTTTCCGGCTGTGGCAAAAAAACCACTACCAAACCTACCACTAACACCACCCAAAAACCTACTGCCCAATTAGTTCTCTCCGAATCAGAAAAACCCATAATTTCTTTAATTCCTCGAGCTGATGGTCATGAACTAAAACTAAAATTAGACAATATCCCTTCAAATATCAATCAAATTGATTATGAATTAATTTACTCCGCCAGCGATAATGGTTTAGTTATGGAAAAAGGTGTTGGTGACACTCTCAAAATCACTTCTAAAACACTTGAAAAGGATTTGCTTTTGGGTACTGCCAGCTGCACCAATGGTTGTAAGTACAAATATGATGAAGGTGTTAATAGCGGCACATTATCCTTAACTCTTTATACCTCAGAAAACCAAAGCGCTACTTTTGAAACTCCTTTTGTGTTATTAACCTCTGCTGATATCAAAAAAGATGGTGGTTTTAAACTTACTACCGAAGATTTTTCAGTCAAGGCTACCACTACCACCAAAAGCGATTATTTCACCGTCATCAAAAACTACCCTTCATATTATTCTGTTTTTTCTAGCGGGTCTGGAGCCGGAAAAATTTCCACCATCACTCCTAATACCATTACCAAAACAGACATGGCAAGTCTTGTTGGCAACTACCAAACCAATTAATGGAATTTCATACTCCGGTACTTCTTAAAGAAACTGTAGAGGCTTTAACTGTACTACCAGACAAAACCTATATCGATGCCACTCTCGGACACGGCGGCCATACTATTGAAATATTAAAACTCGGAGGTGAAGTTTACGGTTTCGATCAGGATCCTAAAAATCTTGAAATTGCCACCAATAGAATTGCTAATCTTGGCTTATCCCAAAAATTTCACCCCATCCACGCCAATTTCAATCAAATCAAAATTATTTTTAATCAACAAATTAAAAACAAAGTTGATGGGCTACTGGCCGATTTAGGGCTAAGCCAAAGTCAACAAACAGCCGAAAATAGGGGATTTTCATTTAACGATCCTTTATCTCTGGATATGCGTCTTGATCCTCAATCTCACAACTTAACTGCCGAAATTATCATCAATACCTATTCTTTTGAAGATCTTTACCAAATTTTTACCAAATACAGTCAGGAACTTTATTCTAAACCACTCATTCTTAGAATTATTCGCGAAAGACAAAAAAGCCCAATCAAATCCGGAACAAGATTAGCTAATATTATTAAAGATTATTACCGGGAACATCATCTTAAGTCAAAAATTAACCCTGCCACCAAAATTTTTATGAGTTTACGCATTGCTGTTAACGATGAATTTAAAAATTTGTCGGAGTTATTAAGCCAAAGTTTATCTATAATCAAACCAAACGGGATTGCCGCTATTATTACTTTTCATTCCGGAGAAGATAGAATTGTCAAAAATTTTTGTTTAGAAAATAAAGATCAAATAATTCCGTCCAAACCAATCAGACCAAGCTTTACTGAAACCAAACACAACCCACTATCTCGTTCAAGTATCCTCAGATTGTATAAAATAAGGTAATGCCAAAATTTTTTATTATCACTATTGCTGCTTGTTTAATTATCCAAATATTCTTTTCCTTTTTCTATTCCAGTCAAATTCTTACTCAAAACAATCAGCTCAACCAAAGTCAAACCGGTATCGATCAGTTGACCTTAGAAATAGAAAGCCTTCAAAAACAAGCTGCAGATTTGTCATCAATTAGCCATCTCAATCTTAGCACTCCCTCGGCCTCCTTTAAATTTATTAATAAATCGCTAACCATTAACCAATAATGTCTCGTTATCGAATTATTCTCACTAGTTTTTTAATTTGTTTTTTTATTATCACCTGCCGACTTTTTTATTGGCAAGTGATAAAAAGCTCTGAATATGGGCCAAAAGCCACCAATCAAACATATAAAATGAATATTAATAAAGCTACTCGGGGACAAATTTATTCCTCAGACGAATTTCCATTGGTCGTCAATCAAACCGATTACCTTATCTCTCTCTATAAACCCAACTTAAAAGACGAATTAGAATCAGTTTATCAGCAGATTGAACAAATTCACCCCAGGTTTATTCAACAAAACCAAATTATTCTAGATTCATTCAAAAACAATAATCAGCAAAAATGGATCGATCTAAATACCCTCTTCAGTCAAACTGAATCCAGTCAGCTTGCCCAAATTCCGGGAGTTAGTGTCAGTCAACTTAAATCACGTTATTACCCCGAAAACAATCTCGCCAAAAACATTCTCGGTTTCGTTGCCAAAGATTCTCAAGGCAACTACATCGGTTATGGCGGATTAGAAAGTTACTACAACAAACAATTGCAGGGTAAAACCGGTTTTTCCTGGGGCCCGCAAGATGGCACCGGAAAAACTATACTAACCAAAAAAAGCTGGCACATTCCAGCTTATGATGGAAATAATCTCTATACTTCAATTAATCGTGCCGTTCAATATTTAGTTGAACAAACCATTACTCAAGGAGTTGAAAAATATCAAGCCGATTCTGGTTCAGTCAGTGTTATGGAAAGCAGTACTGGCCGAATCATTGCTATGGCCAGTGTTGCCGCTACCTCTTCTGCCACTCCCAGTGCTTCAAGAAACCCGGCCATTTCCGATTTATTTGAACCAGGATCAATTTTTAAACCAATTATTATGACTATGGCACTAGATCAAAAATCAATTAACCCTGACTTTGTTTGTACCGACTGTTCCCACCCAAGAACCATAGGGGAGTACACCATTGGAAATTGGGACAATTCCCTCAACCCGGATTCTACCCTAAAAGACATTATAAAAAATTCCGATAACATCGGAATGAGTTATATCATTACTCAATTAGGTTTAGAAAATTTCCTTAAATATTACAAGGAACTTGGTCTTAACCAAAAAACCGGAATCGATCTTCAGGGAGAATCGCGACCTATTCTCAAAACCTCTTGGCCGGAAATAGATTTAGCCACAGCTTCTTTCGGTCAGGGAATTGTTGTCACTCAAATCAATATGCTTCAATCATTTAACACTATCGCCAATGATGGTCTGTTAGTCCAGCCAACTGTAGTTGATTACTACACTAATTATTTAAATAATAAATTAATTCCCAAAAAGATCCCGGCCCAACAAGTTTTTTCTCAAAATTCAATTAACGAAATTAAACAAATCCTCAAATATGCCGTCGAAAATGGAGTTGTCAACCAATTTAGACCCAAAGACCTTGAAGTTTGTGCCAAAAGCGGTACCGCTCAAGTAGCTGTCAAAGGATCTTACACTGATTCTTCTACTATTGCCTCATATATCGGATTTACTCCATGTAACCATCCAAAATTTACTATGATAGTAACTATAAATAATCCCCGGTCATCACCTTGGGGATCAAGCACTGCCGCTCCTGTTTGGTATGAGCTAGCTTCAAAGATTACACGTTTGTTATAATAAATAACCTTTTAAATGCTCCAAAAACTTAAAAACATCCTCATTCACTTCCCCAAGGCTATTTTCTACCAATACCTATATGGTCAACCATCAAAAAAGTTAACTTTGATAGGCGTTACCGGAACAGACGGTAAAACCAGCACCTCCAATTTAATTTATGAGATTTTATTAAAATCAGGGATCAAAGCCGGAGTCATCACCACTATCAATGCCAAATATGGAGACAAAGAAATTGATACCGGGCTACATTTAACCAGTCCCGACCCATCTTTAGTCCAAAAAATACTCAAAGAAATGTTAGATAACGAAGTTACTCATGTTGTTTGTGAAGTTACCGCCCATGCTCTTGATCAATATCGTTTTTACGGTTGTTATTTTCAAATAGCCTTGATCACCAATACCTCACACGAACATTTGGACTATTTCCATAATATGGATAATTATATTAAAACTAAAGGGAAAATATTTGATCAAGCCAAAATAGCCATTTTAAACAAAGACGATCAATCATTTAAATATCTCTCTCAAAAAATGCCTAAATTTATATCATATAGTATCAAAAATAAATCCGATTTTCAGGCAAAAAATATAAAAATAACCCCGGATGAAATGAAATTTTCAGTCAATCATCTCAATATTATCACCGATACCATTTTTCGTTATCAAATATACAACATCCTGTCCGCTTTAAGCGTAATTTCCCAACTAAAAATTGACCCAAAATATTTAATTGAAACTGTCAAAGAATTCCCTTTAATTAAAGGCCGCCGCGAAGAAGTTCAAAATAATTTTGATATAAAAGCTATTATCGATTTTGCTCATACTCCCAACGCTATCAAAAACACTCTCTCGTCACTTAAAGAAATTAAAAAAGCTAAAATTATTGCTATTTTTGGTGCCACTGGTGGTCGTGATCCCAGCAAACGCCCGGAGATGGGTTTAGTTACTTCTCAATTAGCTGATATTGCTATCATTACTTCCGACGACACTAGAAACGAAAAAGTAGCAGATATTAATAAACAAATAATTAGCGGTATCCCTTCAAATAGTATTTTTATTGAAACAGATAATTTAACCCAAATCAAAAAAATTATTAAAAACAATTCTGATAAATTTATTTATTTCAATATCCCTAACCGCCAGGATGCTTTTAATTTAGCTATTAAACTGGCCCAGGCCAAAGATATTGTCATCGCTATGGGCAAAGGTCATGAAACCAGCATCCTCCATGGTAACACTGAGTATCCCTGGTCAGAAAGCCAGGCCTTCCGCTTAGCCTTTAATTTAAAAAACAAATCTTAAGTATGCTTTCATTCAATCTTAAACCCAAGGGGACTATTGAAGCAAATTACCATAATGGTTTGCTCCCCCAAAGAAATAAGCCTCAATTTTGGTATCAAGACACCAGTAGCCGATCTAACTTAAGCAATTTTCAATTAAGTTCAGAAAACCGGCGCATTTTAAATAAAACTCAAGAATTTACCTATGAAATAATCACTCTAACCAATTTCTCTTTCACTCCAAAAACTCAAAAACAAATTTTTTCTTGGCTAAAAGAGCTTAACTGGGACTTCCCGATAAGTTCAGTCAAATCAATTTTTACCAACCATATTTTTAATTATCTTTATATCTGGAAAGATTCATTTGGAGAAGTTATTGCTTACTCAATTTGTTATTTTTCCAGCTCCATTAGTCATATAGCTTACGTTTTTTACCAACCGGAATACAGCCACGGCAACTTACCCATTCGCTTAGTTCTCCAAACTGTCATCGACAGCCATGATAAGGGTTTAAGTTATTGCTATTTAGGCCGTTTTTCTTCAGACACCGGTTTCTACAAACGCAACATGCCCGGTTTCGAATATTTTAAAGTTAACAAATGGATCAAATATGAAAAATAATTTTGCTATTTACTACTTACTAATAGCTAATTAGCTAAACATGCATATTCACATTCTTGGCATTGCCGGCACTATGACCTCTCAGTTGGCTGTTGAGTTAAAAAAACAAGGGAATTTCATTTCCGGATCTGATCAAGAAAAGATATTTCCACCCATTAGTACTATTCTCAAAAAAAACCACATTCCTACAAACAAAGTTGAAATTAGTTCCCAAATAAACCTGGCTATCATTGGGTCTTCATACCATCTTTTTAAAAACACTCAAAATGAATTTAACCAAATTAAAAAGCTTAAAATACCCTATATTTCTGCCACTGAATATGTCAGCCAAAATATCGCCAAGAAAAATTCTATCATAATTGCCGGAAGTTTCGGTAAAACTACTATAACTAGCCTCACTTCCTGGATTCTGTCTCACACCAATTTGCAACCAAGTTACATGTTTGGCGGTATTCCTAAAAATAAATTTACCCCCCTTAAGATAAATTCATCTGACTGGTCAATCATAGAAGGTGACGAATCTATTCACGGACTAGATAAAAAAGCTAAATTTCTTTATTATCCGGTTAAATACCTTTTGGTTACCGCCGCCGACTGGGAACACAAAGATTCATATTCTAGTCAAAATCTCAATTTCAATGCCTTCAAAAATCTGGTCACAAAATTACCTTCAGATGGGTTTTTAATCATTAATCAACAAAAAAACAGCGCTGTTAAACTCCAACAATACTCATCGGCAAAAGTCATCACCTACAACACCCCCCAATCAAATTATTTTCTAGAAAAAACTATTCGTCACCAAAATTACACTACTCTCATCATTCATACCCCTAATGGTCTGATAAAACTCAATACTACCCTTATCGGCCAATTTAATTTTGAAAATATTTTAGCCTCAGTCTGTATTTGTGACAGTTTAGGAATTAACCCACACCTTATTTCTAAATCAGTCTTCTCCTATCGAGGTGTTCGCGGCCGTCTTGAATTAATCACCTCTCTTAAAAATGTTCTTTTTTTTGAAGATTTCGCCCAATCAAAAGATAGGATATCATCCACCATTAATTCCTTAAAAAATCACTTTCCCAATCATCGGATTAAAATTCTTTTCCAACCACACGCTTCTTTTAGCCAATACAAAAGTAGCCTTTGCCAACTTCAAACTGCCTTTGACCAAGCCGACGAAGTGGTTCTAACCCAACTTAAATTTAACCCCAATATAAATAAAAAAAATAGGATTACTGCCAAAGATTTCCGAAACTGCCTTGGACAAAAATTAGTTTATCTTCCTCTAAAACGACAGATTTTAGAGTATTATAAAAAGAGTTTAATGCCAAATGATATTTTAATTTACATGAGTTCAGGGGGACTTGAAGGCAAACGTATTTTCAAGTCAATCATTAAATCTTTCAAAAAATAATTAATATGTTCCTCTCTTATTTACTAATTACTACTAGCTACTTGCTAATAGCTATTTACTAATTTATGTCTAGGTATATCATTAATGGCGGCAAAGAATTACATGGTGAAGTTTCCATTCGTGGAGCCAAAAACGCCAGTTATAAACAAATCATTGCTTCAATTCTCAGCGATCAACCAACCGAACTTAGTAACATCCCAACCATATCGGATGTAAAAATTACTGAAAGTATTGCCAAAAGTCTCGGGGCTAACATCAAATATTGTGGCCAACATTGTCTCAATATCTCTACTCCAAAAATTACCAAATCAATAGTTCCCATAGGTACCGGAGAGAAATCACGAACCTCTTTCATGTTTGCCGCACCCCTACTAGCCCGCACCGGCACTGCTATTGTTCCTATTCCCGGTGGGGATAAACTTGGAGCCCGACCTCTTGATCGTCTTTTCGATTGTTTTTCTCAAATGGGAATTACCACTGAACTTAATGATAGAACTATAACTTTCAATACCGACAAAATAAAACCTGTTAATTACACTTTCAATAAACCAAGTCACACTGTTACCGAAACTATTATTATGACTGCCGTTTTTGCTGATGGCCAAACTATCCTTAATAATACCGCCTGCGAACCGGAAGTTGACGATCTCATCTCTATGCTAAATAGTATGGGGGCCAATATTCGTCGGGACAATTCCAACCCCCAAAAAATCATTATCGATGGCGTTAAGAGCCTTTCTGGTACCAAACACCGAATAATTTCTGATCGAAATGAAGTCGTTACTTTTGCCTGTGCTGCTTTAACTACCAAAGGTTCAGTTAATATCCTTCATTGTAACCCTGAAATAGTCAAAACATTTATTGAAACCATCGATAAAATGGGTGCAAAAACAATTGTCGGCAATGATGAACTGAGTGTTTCTTGGGTCAAACCCCTTAAAAATATTGATATTGAAACTGGACCGGAACCTGGTTTTATGACTGATTGGCAAGCTGTTTTTAGTGTCCTTTTAACTCAAACTGTTGGGCCTAGTTCTATCATTGAACGAGTTTACCCTTCTCGTTTTCAACATATCGAAAATCTCAAAAAAATGGGCGTCAGGGTGGCTTTTTTTAATCCCCAAATAGATAATCCTCACACTTATTATGAATTCAATTGCGATAGCGACAAACAGGAATATTTTCATGGCGTAAAAATCTATGGGCCAACCCAGCTAAAACCATCTAATTTTACCGTTAACGATCTTCGGGCCGGGGCTTCAACAGTCTTAGCCGCCCTAACTGCCAATGGTATTTCAACTATTGACGGTGTTGAATATATCGAAAGGGGATATGAAAAATTGGGTGAAAGATTATCCGCTTTGGGTGCTAACATAGAATATATAAAAACATAATATGATTCACTTATACTTAGGGCTTTTACTTTTTTCTTTTTTAGTCACCAGCCTTCTGGTCGTTCCTTTTATCAACCTTCTTTATAAACTTAAATTCCAACGGCAACTTCAAAAAACCACTGATTTTCAAAATAAACGAACTCCTATCTTCGACAAATTTCACAACCCAAAAGTGGGAACTCCTGTTGGAGGTGGACTGCTTATCATTATTTCAGTCTGTATCCTCTTTCTTATTCTTTTCCCCATTATTAAATTTTCTAAAATCTTTATTTCCGCCAATTATCAGATAGTCCACGAACTATCAATTATCTTTTTTACATTTATAAGTTTTGGCTTATTAGGTTTATATGATGATATTTACAAATTTTTTGGCTTCAAACAAACCGGTTTTTTTGGTCTTAAAATGACCCATAAACTAATTCTTCAAATCATCCTTGCCGGAATTACCTCTTTTTTAATTTACACCCAATTAAAAATTGATTTTATCTATATTCCTTTTCTGGGAGCTATCCACCTGGGTTGGTTGTTTATTCCCATAGCCACTTTAATTATTGCCGGATTTGCCAATTTCTTTAACATTACCGACGGACTTGACGGATTGTCCGGAGGTCTTTTAATGATTGCTCTTTTTGCTTTTTGGTTTCTTTCAAACACTTCACTCGACACTCCCATCTCTATTTTCCTTTCACTTTGGATTGGAGCCTTAATCGCATTTCTTTATTTCAATATCCATCCTGCTCGTATCATCATGGGCGATGTCGGAGCCCTTTCTTTTGGAGCTACATTTGCTGTTATAGCTCTAATGTTGGGTAAAATAGTCCCATTTATTATCGTTGGCTCACCCTTTATAGTTGAAGGTTTAAGTAGTGCCATTCAGATAATTAGTAAAAAATACTTTCATAAAAAAGTTTTTCCCGCAGCTCCGCTTCATCTAACCTTACAAAATATTGGTTGGGAAGAACCAAAAATTGTTGCCCGGGCCTGGTTAGCCGGTATTATTTTAGCTATTTTCGGATTATGGCTGGGACTAAACTAATCGATAAGCTCAAACAAGAGGCTGATCATTATCTCAACCTTCCTTACATGATTAATCTTGTCCGTGAAGGGAAAATTATCAAAGAAAGATTTCTCGGAGGCAAAGGGAACTGGAAAGATATTCAAAAAGAAGTTAAAAGACTCGCCAAAGAAGAGAAAATTAACTTAGTCAAACTTTCTCCTCAGGAACTTTATAACTTTCAAAAAAAACACAAAATCGGTATTGATTGTTCCGGTTTAGCCACCCAATTACTTATTTTTTATGGTAATTTAATCAATAAAAAGGTCACTTTAAATCCCCGAAAAACATCGGCCGAAATGCTTACTTCTGCCCCTTTATCCCAAAAGATTATCGATTTTGATTTGATTCAACCAGGAGATTTAATCCGTCAAAAAAACGGTAAACACGTCCTGTTTATAACCCAAAAAAGAGGCAAAATAATTGACTACATTGACAGTTCATTCGACAGCCGCGGAGTCAAATACGGCCAAGCCAACATCTCCGACCCACTTTTTGATAACCAAGGCATCTTCCGGCTTAATCAACTCAGTAATTAATTATTTTTCCTCTATCAACTCTCTGTATTGCAACGGATCAATTGAAAGAATTTCAATTTCAGTGCCGCACTCCTCACATTCCAAAATATCACCCAGCATCATCCCTTCGGACTGTTTAATTTCTTCCCCGCAGTCAGGACAAATTATCTTATTTATTTGTGTTTGTGTCATCTAAGTAAAAAATATATAATTGCTTAAAGCTAATCCATTATATGACAAATACACCCTTAGTTAAAATAGATAACTTTTATCTCAAAAGAGAAGATCAAAACATCACTGGTTCTGCCAAAGACCGGGCCATGCCTTTTCAAATTGCCAATCTTAAAAAATTAGGTTTCACCCAAGCCGTTATTTCCAGCACCGGCAATGCCGCCATTTCTGCCGCTCATTTTTGCCATGAAAACAATATTAATTTAACCATTTTCCTTTCTTCAAATATCTCTCCCTCGAAGTTAGCCGTTTTAAAACAATTTGATCATGAAATTATTTTTTCTCTTCAACCCATTAGTAACGCTATAAAATTTTCCAAAGCCAACCACGCTTATCTTTTGCGACAATCTACTGATCCTTCAGCCCTAGAAGGGTATAGTCAAATCGCCCAAGATTTAATTACTCAATTACCTCAAACTACCAGCATTTTTATTCCTATCGGCAGCGGTACCACTTTAATTGGTATTTCCCAAAAACTTTCTAAAACAGTTAAAATTTTTGGCGCCCAATCAAGTGCCAATCCCACCATAAGCAAATTATTCGATGATCAATTTACCCCGGAAAACAGACTAATTACCCATGCTTTATCAGCCAAATTTCTGCCTCAAAAAAAGGCAGTTATTGAAACTATTAAGGATAGTCAAGGATATTGTTTTACCATCCAAAACGAAGCTATTATTTATGCCGGTTCATATTTAGAATCTCAGGGAATAATTACCTCCCTCGAAAGTGCCCTAGCTTTTGCCGCTTATCAAAAAGCCATAAAAAATAATTTTGAAATAGGGGAATACCCTGTTATTTTATTAACCGGGACCAAAAGATGATCCAAAAAAATTTTGATATTTTCAACAACTCACCTTATTCATTTTATTTTTTAGTTGTCGACCAATTTTTAGATATTTCTTTACCTCAACTCAAAAATTTTCATCTAATTTATGCCTCCAAAAATAAAAACCTCAAAAATATTAAAAACCCCTATTTCTGTCTTGAAGAACAGGGGATTAAGCTATCAGAAAAAAATAGCGGCAAATTACTTTCCTCCCCAAAAGTCATTGAATATATTAGACAAACTTCAACCGTTAACCACCTTCAGGTAGTCATTATCCCTTTTAAACCATCTGCAAAAATTGAATATATTTGCCAACAATTTAATTGGATTAATGCCGCTGTTTCTTCAAAACTTAACCGTTTTTTAGAAGATAAAAATCAATTCTCCACTTTTTGCCAAAAACATAAACTTCCTATTATTCCTTCATCTTTAGACTCTTTTAATCAGCAAAATTTTCTCAAAAATCAACAAAAATTTTCTCAAAAATTAGTTATCCAATCACATTTCGGTTGGGCCGGGAACAGTACTTTTTCTGCCGATAATTGGGATGATATTCAAAATTCTTTCCCCAAAGACACAAGAGTGAAATTTTCTCCGTTTATTTCGGGGTACTCTCTTACGAACAATTGTTGTTTAACCAAAAAAGGGTTAGTCCAAAGTCAACCGGCACTCCAACTTACCGGCATTAAACCATTAACTCAAAACCCCTTTGCTACCGTCGGTCGCCAATGGCCGTCAATGTCTCCCCCAAAAGTTACTCATCAACTTTCTAAAGTTACCTTAAAATTTGCCAAATTAATTAAAAAACTTGGTTATCAAGGATTCTTTGGTTTAGATTTTTTAGTTGACCAAAACTATCAAGTTTATCTACTTGAATGCAACCCCCGACTCACCGCCTCTTTTGCTTTTTATACCCAATTAGAACTCAACCAAGGGCTATTCCCTTTATTTTTACTCCACCTGGCCCAATTTATTAAACTTTCTTCAATCCCCAAATCCAAACAAATTCAACTAAAAATAAACTCGGCTAACATTACCGGAACCGAAATTACTCAAAAAAATAATAGTCGGACTATTGCCAAATACCAACAACTCCAGCCGGTTAGCTCTCAAACAAATCCTGTTATTATCCCCCAAAAAATAATCGATCAGTTGCATGGCTAATTCAAAAAAAAATTCATTTATCAGTCTTATCTTTATTCTTATTTCAATTGGTTTTACTTTTATTTCCATTTCTTCTCTTACAGAAGCCAACAACACCGCCGGAGACAGATTTTATTTTCTCAGAAAACAAGGATTTTGGATTCTTATTAGCCTTGTCGCTTTTTATTTTTTTTCCAAAATTAAACTTGAATTAGTCAAGAAATTCTCCGGCGTATTTTATGCTTTTTCCCTCATCTGTCTGATTTTAGTTTTAATCCCCGGTTTTAGTAACTCTATTCTTGGAGCCAGGAGATGGTTAAATCTTGGAATTTTTAGTTTCCAACCTTCTGAACTTTTAAAACTCAGCTCCGTTATTTACTTTGCCAATTTATTTTCTCAGGATTCAAAAAGAAATTTAACTAATTTACTTATCTACCTTATCGGCCCTTTTTTCTTAATTATTTTGGAACCAAATTTAAGCACAGCCATCTTAATATTTACTATTTCAATTTCTATGTTTTACCTATCCGGTGGCAAAATAATACCAATATTTACTCTCTGTATTAGTTTCATAATTTTAGCTTTTATTTTAGTCGTTACCTCACCATATCGCCTTAATCGCCTTCAAACTCTCATCAATCCACAAGAGTCAGAGTCGTCTTATCATAGTAATCAAATAATTCTCTCTCTTTCATCCGGTGGAATTTTTGGCAAAGGCTTTGCTAACTCAGACCAAAAATACCGATTTCTTCCTAAAATATCAACAGACTCAATTTTAGCCATAATTGGCGAAGAAATGGGATTTTTTGGCATCATCAGCATAATTACTATCTACACTTATCTAATTATTTACCTGATAAAAACTTCTTCCCTGATAAAAGACCAATTTTCCTCATTAATTATGGCCGGTACCGCTTGTTGGATTGGTTTTCAAGCTCTAATCAATATTGCCGCCATTGCCAATATAATTCCCTTGACCGGAGTCCCTTTACCCTTCATTTCCTACGGAGGATCATCATTAGTTACTCTTATGGTTGCTATCGGCCTAACTTATAATATCGAAAAGAAATATCGATTATTGGTATACTCTGATTATGACCAAAAGGATACTGCTCACCGGCACTCATCTCACCCCCGCCCTAGAACTCATTCGCCAACTCCAACAAGATCAAAAAATTAATTGGCAAATAAGCTATATCGGTCGGGAATCAAGTTCAAATGAACCAAAAAATACCTCTATAGAATCAAATACTATCCCTGCTACCGGAGTTAATTTTTATTCCATCCCTTGCGGCAAATTTGACAGAAGATACCTTCCCAACACTTTAGTCGGAATCCCAAAAACTATTTTGGGATTTTTAAAAAGTTTTAAGTTAATCAACGCCATTAAGCCAAATATTGTGGTTTCTTTTGGTGGCTATGTCTCAGTCCCGGTCATTATTGTTTCTTTTATCAAAAGAATCAAAACTATCACTCATGAACAAACTTTAACCAATAGTCTAACCACTAAAATCAATAGCCATTTTGTCACCAAAGTTGCTCTTTCATTTAATAACCAAAATCAAATTGCTGCTCTGCCAAAAAATAAAGTTGTTATTACCGGCAACCTCCTCCGCTACCAACTATTCCAAAAACAATTAACAATTCCAAAAGGCTTAAAGCTAAAAGCTAATAAGCTAATCACTATTTACATTACTGCCGGAAACCAAGGGTCACATCATCTTAATTTAATTATCAAAAAAATTATTCCTAACCTTAATAATTACAATATTATCCATCAAACAGGTAAAATTGATTTGGATTATTTCAAAAAAATAAGCCAAAAGAAAACCAATTATTTTGCCTCAAATTATTTTGACACTAACGATTTTAGTTGGATAATCAATAATTCACAAATTGTCATTAGCAGATCTGGTGCCAACACCAGTCAAGAAATTGTCGCCCTGCACAAAAAGTCTATTCTAATTCCCTTACCCAAAAGCCAACAAGACGAACAACTCCTCAATGCTCTTTGGGTAAAAGATCAAATTCCGGAAACAATTATAATTAAAGACCAAGACCTGACCCCCAAAAAACTCTTAAATTCCATTCAACAAATCTCTCAAACCAACATTAAACCCCACCATCAAACCCACCAACCAAACAATAAACTATTACAATTAATTCATGAAGTTGTCTAAAAAAATAATTTTTATCATTTTATCGACATTATTAATTGGTGGTATTTTATTTTTTTTCTTTCTCAACCCAAACAAAAATTCATTTAATCCAATTTCTGATAAGAACAGTTTTTATAGTCAGCTCAATTTAGCTCTCAAAACCAGTCAATTGGAAACTTCTTCCTGGCAAGTTAGAGACTTTATTCATCAAATAGAATTTACCATATCTAACGGTGATAATAATTTTAAAGCTATTTTATCAGACCAAAAAAGTCCGGTTTGGCAAATTGCATCTTTGCAAGAACTCATTAAAACCGCTAAAATTAATAATCAGTCTCTTAAATTAGTTAATTTAAGCGTGGCTCATCCATATGCAACATTCAAAAATAATTAGCGGCATCGATATCGGTACTTCCAAAATTACCACCATCATTGGCCAGTATTCCGACTCTGAGGAAAAATTTAACGTTATTGCTGTCTCTTCCATTCCCGCTCTCGGTTTTCGCAAAGGTCAAATTATCAACATAGAACAAGCCTCAAACACTATTACTCAAAGCATAGAATCAGCCGAAAGAATGGCCGGATTTCAAATAAATTCCGCTTCTATCTGCTTATCCGCCCCTCATATTGAGTCTATTAATTCTCACGGAGTTGTAGCTATCAGCAATCCCAACGGAGAAATTAATCAAAATGATATCCAGCGGGTTATTGAAGCCGCCAAAGCCGTTTCCATTACCCCCAGCAAAGAAATTATTCATATTATTCCCATCAAATATACCGTTGATGGCCAGGAGGGGGTGATTGATCCAATTGGAATGAACGGAGTTCGTTTAGAAGTTGAAGCTCATTTAATTATTGCTTCTACTCCCTCCCTAAAAAATATCCAAAAATGTTTAGAAGATATTGGCATAAAAATAGATCAATTAGTTTACTCCGGATTAGCTGCTGCCAGATCAACCTTGACCGAAACTGAAAAAGAACTCGGCGTTGCTTTAATCGATATCGGCGGCAGTGTTACCTCATTAACTATTTTCAACGAAGGTTCTCCTGTTTTTTCATCAGTCATTCCCATAGGCGCCAACAATGTCACTAACGATTTGGCTATCGGGCTACGTTTTTCCCTCGAAGATGCTGAAAAAATAAAACTCCGGCTTACCAAAGTTTCTGAATCCAAAAAATTTGAAGATGAAATTGATCTTTCCTCTTTTGGAATTGAATCAGACGACAAACGGAAACTTTCTCTTCAAACAGCCATCAATGGAATTGTTAAACCACGCTTAGAAGAAATTTTTCAATTACTTTACTCGAAAATTGATGAAAGTGGCTTTCTCACCTCAATCCCCGCCGGAGTTGTTCTTACTGGTGGAGGAGCTCAAACCGTCAATATTAAAGAAATTTGCGAAAAAATTATTCCTCTCCCCTTACGTATTGCTAATCCGCCAAAAGTTGGCGGCATTATTGATGATATTATCAACCCTGCCTACAGCAGTTCTATTGGCCTTCTCATGCTAACCAACGATAATAAAAAAATTTCTTCAAGTTCTATCAAAAAAAATAAAATCCACTTTAAATTAAATTTCGACAAGTTCAAAAAAATTATTGAATCTTTAATGCCATAATTTATGGGTCTTATAAAAACTCTCACGGGTCAATTTGCTAAAATCAAAGTCATTGGAATTGGCGGGGGTGGTAATAACGCCATCAACTCCATGATCAGTGAAGATAGTATTAAAGGAGTCGATTTTGTTGCCATTAATACCGATTCTCAGGCGTTATTAAATTCTCTTGCTCCGATAAAAATACAAATAGGAGAAAAATTAACCAAGGGCTTAGGTGCCGGAGGCAATCCTCAAATGGGGCAAAAAGCCGCCGAGGAATCAAAGGAAAGAATCAAAGAAGCTCTCGCTGGTACTGATATGGTTTTTATTTGTGGCGGTATGGGAGGAGGCACTTGCACCGGATCTGCTCCAATTATTGCCGAAATTGCCAAAAAAGAACTAGGTATTTTAACTATTGGCGTTGTCACTAAACCTTTCATGTTCGAAGGTACACGGCGCATGACCAATGCCGAAGAGGGGATTTCCCAATTAAGAAATAATGTTGACACTCTAATAGTTATTCCTAACCAAAAAGTTATGGAAGTTGTCAATAATAAAGCCACTTTATTGGAAGCTTTTAGAATTGCCGATTCTGTACTCAATAAAGGGACCAAAGCTATCGCTGATTTAATCACCGTTCCTGGTCTTATCAATCTTGATTTTGCCGATATTAAATCAGTTATGAGTAATGCTGGTTCTGCACTAATGGGAGTTGGCGAAGCCGAAGGAGAAAATCGAGCCCAAATGGCCGTCCAAGCCGCCATTGAATCCCCACTGGTTGAAGCCACTATAGAAGGAGCTAGGGGAGTCTTAATAAATGTCACCGGTGGCCCAGACATTACCATGTCAGAAATTGAACAAGCTGCTCAAACCATCACTCAAAAAGCGGCTCCTGATGCTAATATAATTTTTGGTGCCACTATTGACCAAGATCTAAAGGGTAAAATAAAAATATCAGTGATTGCCACTGGGTTTGATAATACCAAAGTAAACTTTTTGAAAAATATTAAAAAACCCACCATCGCCGAAAGTGATCCAACCCCAAAAACCGTTACACCATCAGAAGGATTAAATGAGCCTCAAGAAATTAGCCATCAAGAAGTCAAAAAACTCTTAGGCGACCAGGATCTGCCGGTTGGTGTTGATATTGTTGATGAGTTCGACATCCCAGCGTTTTTAAGAAAAAAAAATTAAAAAACGTGGTAAAATAGTCAAAATGAGCCACGAAACACTTCATTCAGGCAATTTACCGGAAAACTTTAGCTATCGCCATAATTGTGAAAGATTAGTTACTTTTGATCATCAAATTTTAACCAGACAATTACTATATAAAATTAGATCGGAAGGAAGTGGAGGGCCACAATTAGTAGACGAGATAAGAACTCTTGCTGCCATCATAGGACAAAGCTGGCTACACACATATAACCGGTGTGATTCTGTAATCGAAGATGGGCCTTATGGCCAGATCGAAAGACCTGTTATTACCAACCCTCCAACCATCATCGGAATCCCCCGAGGAGGTGTCCCAATGGCTGAAGGAGTGAGTATGGTTTCTCCAGATTCACAATTATTATTTACAAATGCAGGAAAAAATAAAGATCCCAACAAAAGATTGCTGCCCGAAAATTTACCAACAAAAACCAGCCATATAATAATTTGTGATACAGTCGTAGGTACAGGAGATACCGTTGCTAACACCATACAAGAATTAAGTATATATTTCCCCACCATAAATATCAGTTTATTTTCCGCCATCGCTTCTGAAGTTGGTACAAGAAGATTATCTAACGAATTTCCAAATTTAACAATATATGCCGCTTGCCTAGAATCAAAATATGAATTGATTAATATAGATGGCAAAAGTGTATTTTTTGTTCATGGTATCGGTGATGTCGGGGATATGGTTTCAAGAAAATAATCAAACGTATTCTTATTTCAAAATTTGATAAATTTTTATCTCACTTTAACGTATAATTAATTTAATGTCTTCTTCAGCTCAAAAAGATAACTTTACTACTATTAAAACCATTATCGAACGTCAAATAATTAATGTCTTGGATTTTCTTTTTACTGATAATCAAATTAATGAAATTGAAGTTGTTCAAGTTTCCCGTTATGTCTTAAAAAATATTGATTCTACTGAATCTATCACTAATCTTTTCAAACAAGTCCGTCAATTCGTCAATCAATATCCGCTTTTCAAAGATAATCTTTCCCAAACCATTACTGCCTTAAATAAATCCTATGTCAGCCGATAGCATCACTGATATCAAACCACCAGCCTCAGAAGTTACTAAACCAAAGACTGAAATTAAAAACAAACCATCGCCTTCATCTGAACATAAATCCACAACTTCAGAACAATTATCTGCTTTAAGAAAAAAGATTGAGAATATTTTCACTAGAAGAGAATCATCTAACCAGCCACCTTCACAAACTCTTAAAGAATTAGCCGCCACAGAAATTCCCCAAGATACCCAAAAACAAGCAGAACCAACCACTGATCAAACTCCGGAAAATAATCCTTCGTCTCCTCAAGAAACTTCACCAGTCAAAAATTCCCAACCAGAAAAATCCCCGGAACCAAAACCAATTATTCCTGATACCACCCAACAAGATCAAGCTGAAATCACTCAATTAACTCAAGCTATTCAAGATCTCAAAGAAGAACCAACCCCTCAAAACACGGAAACCACTCCGGAAACCCCACCCCCTCAGCTTTTCCCCGACAGGCCCAGTCTTTATGAACAACATCATCAAGCATACGACCGGGAAAAAAGAACTATTATAGGTGCTTTGGAGCGGTCTGCTCATATCCGGCAACTCAAAAAAGAAGGCATTAAAGATAACACCAAAAAAATCTATGACCAGCTTCGCTCCAGAGGCTTTTCGGGACACAGTATTATTTGGGGCCTTCACGATTCATCCAAAGAAAAACATATTTATGGGCATAAACCAATGACCTCAGAAGAAATAAACCAAGTTTGGCTAGAAACCCCTAAGATCATTGACAGACTCTATTCAGTCAACTACTACTACGACTCCTATCAACCTGACTTCGATTTTCTGTCTCGCCAAAAACAGATTTTATCTCTAACTGACCAACGGTTTCAGGAAAAACGTCAACAAATCCAACCTCTCTTTTTTTTAGACATATCATCTACACTTAAATTTTTATCAAATGAAACCAATGATCCCAAAATTGATACTTTCATTACTTACCTTACTTCAGATTTTTTAAACGGGCAAAATAACTCCAAAGATAGCTTTAATTCTATACAATATAGTGTCGGTAATATATTAACCCCAACCACCTATAATAATTACAATAATGAATTCGATAACTTTATTAGACTCGCAATTTCGTCAGACCTTAATCCAGGTCAACCAATTAAAATTCCGGAAGAATTAATTCCCCAGCAAGCAAGGGATTTATTCAATAATGAAAAAGGCGTTGTTCTCTTAACTAGCCTTCCAGACAGACAACAGCAACGATTTTTAATAGAAAATTACCAAAAGAATCATTCTTCTTACACTCACGATCGCGGTGGAAGAGCATTTTTCAAAGATGGAATTCCAACTATTGAATTTTATCGTGAATTTTTATTTTCTACAGAAAACCAGGGCAAAAAGATAACTATACCAGCAAAAACTCTTGCTCTAACCAATGACCCTAACAAAAGAGCATTCTATCAAAATGTTTCTAATTTAGACAATCCTGAGTTTCAAAAAGTTTGTTTTTTTAACGGATCAGATCCCTACGCTCAATATTTTTCTGAAACTGGCCAACCAAATGTAAACTTGTTTATCAACTATTATAGAAATAATAAGACTCGAATATTTAACGGTGAGCTACCACACATTTCCGACGAACAGTGTTCAAAGTTATCACCAGAAGATCAAAGTAAGCTCAAAATAACTGAATATATTTTTAGTCTGGATCAAAAACTTGGAATGACAGAAAATAGTTTATCCTATTTCCTAAGTGACAGCACTTATCCTTTAGAGGCTTTTTTTGATTCAAATAATCAACCAAACTCATTATTCTTTAAAACAATATTTGGTAATTATAGAGGCTTACTTCTCAATGAAGACCAAACACAATATATTCTTGACATTATTTCAGAAAAGATTAAGACTTTTTCTGACGATGAAAAAGCTCTTTGGAATAATATACTTTCTTTACAAGATATTAATAATAATATTTTAAATTTTATTTTTAAAAAAAGAGACAGTGATCTCACCACACCGTCATATTTTAATAGCGATGGCACCCCAAAGGTAGACCTTTTTAAGGATTTAATAAATAATGATACTATTTTGACTCCAGGCTTTCTCCCTAAAAATCTTACTCCAAACGTAATTGCTAATTTCAATGAAGATACACAACCACTCTGGAAATGTATCTTATTATTGAAAAATCCCGATCAATATATATTAAAAACTATTATTAGTAATAGTGATTTTCATCAATGGTTTAACCAAGATAAATTCCCTTCTAGCGCATTATTAATGGATTTATCAGCCGGAAATCTTTTAACACCAGATTTTTTCTACGCTAATTTTACACCAGATGTATTAGAATCTTTTCCTCCGGAACAGAAAAGTTTCTGGTTAAATATTTTATCTCTAAAATTTCTCGATAAAAACACGCTTCAATATTTTTCTTCATCCGAATTTTTTAATAAATATAAAGAATACTCTGATAAAGACACTTCCTTAATATCAAAATTACTTCAAGACGCAATTAGTCATGGTGCCCCAAAAGAATTTATTGATGCCAACCTCACGACAGAACTAATAAACAGTCTATCTGATTCGGACCCAAATAAAATAGTTTTTCCATTAATATTAAGTATAGACGATCAAGATAATCGAAGGATTGTAGCTCAAAATAGTGAAATTATTGCAAAAGTCTTTAGGTTATCCCCCAACCCACAAGAAACCCTTAATCAATATCTATCAGTTTTTAAACAAATAGAAAACTCTCCATCAAAAGAAATACAAAAAATTCGGAGTCAACTCTCAAGAGAAATTATTATTAGTTCTAACCCCCTAGAAACCTACCAAAAAATCTCCAATATTTTTATTAAAAATAATTTACCGATGGTAGGTAAGATATACCGAGTTTTTCATACCATTTACCCATCAGAAAAAATCAATGAAATGTTAAAAAGTAATAAAAATCTTAGTCGTGTTCTCATCTCAAATCAATCTCCTCACTTGCGTCAAAGCATTATCTTTGACGATCTTCTTAAGGTCAACCTTGGTTCTAGAGAAACTAGTTTAGTCAATTACCTTAATTTATTTCAATCGAGTTCTCCTCTACTAGAAAAAGCTAAATCAGGAAAACCTCTTAATCAAAATGAAACAAATCAACTTTCTATCTTCTTCAAAAAACTTAATACCCTCTACGATTATTCCCTACTAAGTCGCCTTCAGCCAACAAAAACACTAGATACTTTTACTCTCCAATCAAGAATTGATCAACTTTATCAAAAATATAAAGTTGCAGAAGGTCAAACTATTTCCGACCGTGTTGCTCAAATGTATTTGTCTGGTTTAGGGCTTAAATCAATCTCTGAAGCTCTTAATTACATTACACAAACACAAGAATCAGCTCATCAAAGAAACCTGTCTAGAACCAATTTTTCCTTAGCTCAAGGGGATTTAGTTAAAACAATTAGCTCTAATAATTTGGATAATATTCTAAACTTTGGCTGTGTCGCTCGTGAATATCTTGGCGCAGACGCCGATAGTGATTCTACACCATTCGATACTGATGCCATTAGAGCAGATTCAAATTACACCGCTCAAGAAATTTCTTCAGTCGGCTTAGATAATTATGGCGACCTTTTCATTATTGTTAAAAATCGTGGTCAATTTCAAAACACTACTGATATAGAAAATCCAAAATATGATCCAACTAAATTAGAAGTTTTTAGCAGCGGAGTTAGAGGCCAAAATCATTATGGTGTCAGAACCGGTCTACCCTCATCAGAAATTGACTTCTTAGTTGCTACTGATACTTCCCCCCAAAGATTAGCTAATATCTATTTTCAAATCTCCAGTCATGGAGTTTATATTCCAGTCCTTGATCCAAACGGGAATATCCTATTCACCCCAAAAGATTTTCAAGAATATCAAATCAATCCCGAATCAGTAAGTCAACCATTATTAGAAACCGACTTTCAACCCACAGAATTAATTAATTCTCTCAAAAAAGTCCCATACCTTAAAAAAATTTACGAGATGGACTCCGGTGTTTTTGAAGGCTATACAGTAGAAAAGCATACTCAAATGGTTATGGGTCAATTTGAAAAATACTTTTCAAAAGGATATCAATCAAATGTCTTAAATATTGAAGAATTTCGATTCCTTCTCTCACTCCATGACATTGGCAAAGGAGAAGCGGTTTCGACTACAGGATCTACTACAGAACAACATTTTTATACCCAAAAAATCGCAAAAAATATCTTTAATCAAACAGGAACCTCAGAAAAATCAACTGATATTATGGTTAGTTTAATTGATCAAGACATACTTGGTGATTATTTTAAAGGAAATACTTCAATTGAGTTAGCCTCAAAAAGTATATCTAATTTATCTGATAAATTAGATATACCCATTATAGATTTAATGGAGACTCTAAAGATGTTTTACATATGTGATGCTGGAGCTTATACCTCAAATGCTGGCGGTAAAGCAAGTTTAGATCATTTATTCCAATTTAACCCTGAGCAAGGGGAAGCTTCTTTTTCAGATGACATAGAAAGTATGTATCAGAAACTGATTAAAAGTTTACCATCCAATAAAACACCTTAAATTTCAGTGTATAATACCCTCAACTCATGATTTTCTTTAACTCAAAAATAATTATTATTAAATAGCCGCGACTCTGCTTTGCAGAAGACCGTGGCATATCAAAATCCTTCAATTCGAAGGATTTTTTTTGTAAAATAAGCTATGTCTAAATTTAAAAATCTTCCTCAAAATGTTAGTTTTATTAATCTCGAAGAAGAAACCATAAAATTTTGGAAAGACAATAAAATTTTTGAAAAGTCTGTCGAATCAAGACCAGAAGATCAGGCTTACAGTTTTTACGACGGCCCTCCATTTATTACCGGTATGCCTCACCATGGTCATTTACTTTCCAGTATCGCCAAAGACGTCATTCCCCGTTATTGGACTATGAAAGGTAAGCGCGTCCGCCGTGTTTGGGGGTGGGATTGCCATGGCCTTCCGGCTGAAAACAAAGTCGAAGAACAACTTGGTCTCAAAAATAAAAAAGATATTGAAACTATTGGAATCAAAAAATATATTGATGCTTGTTACGATTATGTCCAAAACGTTTCGCAGGAATGGCCTTGGTATATCGATCATGTTGGCCGTTGGGTCGATTTAGAACACGCCTACAAAACCATGGACTTAAATTATATGGAAAGTGTCATGTGGGTTTTTTCTCAAATTTATAAAAAAGATTTAATCTACAAAGGTAACCGCATTTCTTTATACTGCCCTCGTTGTTCTACTCCTCTTTCCAATTTTGAAATTGCCATGGACAATTCTTACAAAGATGTCGAAGATCCGGCCGTTTCCATTAAATTTAAACTGAAAGACCGTAACACTTATATCCTGGCCTGGACTACCACCCCCTGGACTCTTCCGGGAAATCTTGCCTTAGCTGTCAACAAAGACGAACTTTATACCGAAATTTCGGTAAATAATCAAAATTTAATTTTAGCCAAAGCCAGAATTGAAACTGTTTTATCCGGTCAAAATTATAAAACTGTCAAAGAATTTAAAGGTGAAGAATTATTAGGCTTGTCTTACCAACCGCTTTACCAATTCTTCGAAACAGGGGACAGTGACTACAAAATTTACCATGCCGATTTTGTTTCTATGACCGATGGTACCGGTATCGTTCACATCGCTCCGGGCTTTGGTGAAGATGACGCCAAGCTGGGTAAAGAAAATAAGTTATCTATTATTTCTCATGTCGATGATGAAGGAAAAATAATCGATAAAGTTACTCCATTTGCCGGTCTCTTTGTCAAAAAAGCCGATCCGTTAGTTATCGAAGATTTAAAAGACAGAAATTTACTTTTCAAAAAAGATTTAATTACTCACAGTTATCCTTTTTGTTATCGTTGTGGCACTCCACTAATCTACAAATCTCAAATCGCTTGGTATCTTAATGTCCAAAAAGTTAAAGACCAAATGCGGTTTACTAATCAAAAAATTAATTGGGTCCCGGAACACATCAAAAATGGCCGATTTGGCCAGGGAATTGAAACTGCCCCTGATTGGTGTTTATCCCGTTCTCGTTTTTGGGCTTCACCAATTCCTGTTTGGGAATGCGATTGTGGCCAAAGATTTGTTCCATCAAGCATTGCCGAGCTAGAGGCTAAATCCAGCCAAAAAGTTACCAATCTTCACAAACCTGATATAGATGAAATTACTATCACTTGTGATAAATGTGGCAAAAAAGTTCATCGTGTTCCCGAAGTTTTGGATTGTTGGTTTGAATCAGGCTCTATGCCTTACGCTCAACTCCACTATCCTTTTGAAAATAAAGAATTTTTTACCAAAAGTTTTCCGTCTGATTATATCGTCGAATATATTGGCCAAACTCGTGGGTGGTTTTATACTCTTCACGTTTTATCCAACACTCTTTTTCAATCAGAAAGTTTCAAAAACTGTGTTGTTACCGGTACGCTTATGGGTACTGACGGCCGCAAAATGAGTAAACTTTTCAAAAATTATCCTGACCCAAAAATGGTACTTCAAAAATATGGTGGCGATGCTATGCGACTTTATCTTATGAGTAGTGTCATTATGATTGGAGAAAATATCAATCTTGATGAAAAAGAATTTGATAATCAAGTCAAAAATATTTTACTTCCACTTTGGAATTCATTCAAATATTTTCTGACCTATGCCAACTTACACCAGTGGTCTCCATCAGACAAAAACATCAGCCACAGTCCACTTGATCTTTGGATCCAAAATCAAACTAATGCCCTGACAGCCAATATTAGTAAACAGCTAGAATCATACAATGTACCCAATGCTACCAGACTAATTGAACCTTTTGTCAACGATCTTTCTCGCTGGTACATCCGTCAATCTCGTGATCAATTTGTCAATGGTGACATTAATGCTCTTCAAACTCTTTGGCAAGTATTAGTTCAATTCAGCCTAACTGTTGCCCCGATTATCCCTTTTATCACCGAATATTTTTGGCAAAAATTAGTTGTCGATATCGACTCTGCTAAACCAGAATCCATCCATCTGGAATATTATCCAAAAGCTGAACAGTTTGATGACAAAATCGCCGCTGATATGACTTTAGTTCAACAAATCTGCGAGCAGGGTAACATGATCCGGAAAACTCAGCAAATCAGCACTCGCCAGCCCTTAGCCAAGTTAATCATTTCTTCAAATCAAAAAATTGACTTATCTGATCATCTTTTGGAAATCATTAAAACCGAAATTAATGTAAAAACAGTTGACATAATTTCCTCAAAAGATAACTTAGTTGTCACTCTAGATACTGATATCACTCGGGAATTAAAAGAAGAAGGTGATGCTCGTGATTTAATCCGATCCATCCAAAGTTTACGCAAAGAAGCCAATTTGGATCTCAAAGATAAAATTAAAGTCTTTGCTCCAACTTGGCCACAAAATTTTGAAACTGAAATTAAATCTAAAACTTTAGCAGAAAGCATAGAAAAATCGGATCAACTCAAAGTAGCCAAAATCGGCTAAAATTTAATCATGTCCAAAACACCTTGGTTGCCAGTATTAATTAGCCTGATCTTTCTCTTCTCAATAAATATTCTCATGGTTAGTTCAGTTGCTCCGGACTCAATTATAAAACAAATTATTGCTTGGATAGTAGGCGTTATTTTCTTTTTTATTGGCCGTTTTATCAATCCCAAACAAATTGCCTCATCGAAATGGTTTATTTTCATTGGCTCATGCATTTTATTATTAATTCCAATTATTCTAAACAATAATACCCGCGGCTCTCGTCGTTGGATTGATTTAGGCTTTACCTCTATCCAACCATCAGAAGTAGTCAAACCTTGGTTGATGTTATTTTTAGCCAACACTGAATACCCCTTACTTCAAGCAATACCTGTTGCCATAATCATACTTCAACCAGATTTAGGCAGTGCTCTTTCTGTTCTCTTTTTGCTTACACCTATAATTATATATAACAAAAAACTAATCCGGCTCTCTCTGGTAATTGGATTAATTCTTATTACATCTTCTCCTTTGATATACAAATTTATCCTTCATGATTACCAAAAAGAAAGAATTATAAATTTTATTAATCCTTCACACGACCCCCTCGACAAAGGATATAACGTCATTCAATCAAAAATAGCTATTGGTTCAGGTGGTTTTTGGGGTAAAGGTTATAAGAAAGGAACACAAGGACAACTTCTATTTTTACCCGAAAAACACACTGATTTTATGTTTGCTGCCACTGCCGAAGAACTCGGCACTATCGGAATATTCATTATTCTTGTTTGTTACTACTTTCTAATAAAAACTCTTTTTGTCAAAGCCTTTATGTCTACCAACAACCGCGTTTTATTTCTGTTTACATTAGGTATCGCCATCCAAATTTGGATGCAAGCCTTTGTCAATATCGGTATGAATATTGGTATTCTGCCTGTCACCGGTATTCCTCTGCCATTTCTCTCCGTCGGCGGTTCATCCATTATGACATTACTATTTTCTATTGGAATTATCTATTCTTCTTAAATTATTTTTTACGAAGTATAATAATTTATGAAACAAATTAAAAATCCACTTTTAAATTACGAAAATAAATGGGTTGCCATGGCTACTGATTATTCAAAAGTTATCGAATCTGCCAATAAACCAGAGGAACTCGAAAAAAAATTGATCAAGCAAAAAATTAAAAACGTCGTTTTATTAAAAGTCAGCCCATTTAAATACTTTTCTCCTTAATGGATTCTTTTCATTACATACCACTCCCTATTAAAGATATTTCAGGAAACATTGTTGGACAGGTTTTTAAGCCTATGATTATGGTAAAACTATGTTTTAATCATAAAATCTCACCATATCCTATTTCTTGTCTATTAGATTCCGGATCAGACATGAATTTATTTCCAGCATATTTTGCCCAGAATATTGGCATTAATTTAAAAAATGGTAAAGAAATAAGTATCAGGGGCATTGGCGATATAGAAATTAAAGCATACAGACATAAAGTAAATTTATATTTGGATAAAGTAAAATTTGAAACCATAGTTGATTTTAGTCATGATCAACAACTCCCATTATTAGGGAGGTTCGGTTTTTTCGACCATTTTAATAAAATAATTTTTCAAGAAAAAGATAAACTAGTAAAATTAACCTGATTATCCATTTTCTCTTAAAACCTTGTTTCCATTTTTTCCTATGTTATAATCGAAAAGTATGAAATACGCCGTTATCGCCATTGCTGGCTCTCAATTCAAAATTGAAGAAAACCAAAAATTATCTGTCAATAATTTAAACCTTAAGGAAGGCGAAAAATCAACTTGTGACCAGGTTCTTTTAACTGCCGACGATAAAGATATTAAAGTTGGCACCCCAACCGTACCAAAAGCTTCTGTTGAATTTACCGTTCTTAAAAACTACAAAGACGAAAAAGTCAGAGTTTTTAAATACAAACAAAAATCACGTTATCGCAAAACTCGTGGTTTCCGAGCTCAACTCACCGAAATCCAAATTAATAAAATTACTTTTTAACTACGATCTATCATCTACGATCTAAAAAACTAATTTATGGCACATACAAAATCACAAGGTAAAACAAATCAAAAAACCAATCGACCCGGTCAGCGTCGTGGAGTAAAAAAATTTGGCGGTCAAAAAACTGAAGTCGGTCAAATTATCGTCCGCCAGGTTGGATCAAGTTTCCATGCCGGAGATGGTGTCAAAACAGGAAAAGATTACACTCTCTATGCTGTTAAACCCGGAATCATCAAATTCTTCAAAAAATTAGGGAAAAATTTTGTTTCTGTTGTCAAGAAATAAATAAAATAAGTTGCCTTTTTTAAGGCGAAGTCCCACGACAGCGGGAGGAATATCACGAAGTGACAAAGGGTTTCTTATTTTGACTTCATTTGAGCTATTTTTGTCTCCTTTTTTCACGAGCTTTTTCATAGTAACCTATTTCTATGATGAAACAAGTTAGTCAAATCCCCACTAATCAATTAGAACCAAATCCACTCCAACCTCGCGGCATAATCTCTCCAGAATCAATTAATGAATTAGTTGATTCCATTAAAGAACATGGCATATTAGAGCCATTAATCGTGGCTAAAACTCCAGCCGGGTATCAAATAATTGCTGGCGAACGCCGTTGGCGTGCCGCCAGATTTCTAAAATTGGAATACGTTCCCGCTATTATTAAAGAAACCAATCCACAGCAAATGTTGGAAATGGCCATTGTCGAAAATGTTCAGAGAAAAGACTTAAATCCTATTGAACGAGCTAAAGCTTTCTTGCGTTTAAAAGACGAATTTAATTTTGATAACCATCAAATTGCCAAAAAAGTCAGCAAAAGTATCCCTTATGTTATCAACTGTCTCAAACTATTATCTCTTCCCGATGCTATTAAAGATGGCCTGCTTTCGGGGCTTATCAGTGAAGGCCACGCCCGGGCCCTATCTAGTATTGGAGATACACGTTTAACCATTGAAGCCTATAAAATCGTTCTTAAAGAAAAAGCTTCCGTCAGGCGGGCTGAAGACATCGCCAGACGAATGAAAAAAAAGATAGAAGAGGGAAGTGTTCCCATAACAAAAGAAAATCTCCCTCAATTTTTAAGATCAAAACTAGATAATATTAGTACAGATTTTAGAGATTTTTTTGATGACAAAACCACTAACGTCAAAATTGTTCAAACTAATGTCGTCACTCAAATAACTTTTCAATTTAAAGGCGATATCGACCAACGTTTCCAAAATCTAAAAGAACTCTACCGGCAAGTCTGTAAAAAAGAATTAACCAATCTCAACTCAGAAGAAAATTAAAATGCCACTTTTGGCACGATAGATACTTCAGATAATGGCCAATAAACCAAAAAGGCTTTACCAATTATTAAGCTTCTATCAATTGGACCAAATTCCCGCCCATCTCTAGAATTTGGCCTATTATCCCCAAAACACAAATATTGTCCTTCAGGGACTGTTACTTCAACCCCTTCCTGAGCATACTCCCCAGCCTCTGTATAAACCCCATCCGGTAAAAATGACTGGTCTAATTTTTCTCCATTCAAATAAACTCCGCCACCTTTCACCATTACCGTATCACCCGGTAAACCAATCACTCGTTTAATATACTCACATTCATCAGCGGAGCACGGTTCAGAAGAAGGAGCCTTAAAAATCACTACATCACCCCTTTTTGGTTTCCCAAATTGATATGACAATTTTTCTGTTAATAAATATTCTCTATCTTTAAAATTAGGATACATGGAACTCCCCTTAACTTCATTTGGCTGAGCCACAAATAAATACATCACCACAAATACAGATAATGCTAAAACAATTGATTGGATAAATTCAAGTAAAAAATTACCAAAGCTAAAACCCGCCTGACTTATATACTTATTTTTCATACTTCAAATTCTAGCTGATATAATTACAAAATACTAGGAATTTAAAATTCACGGTCGCTTAGCTCAGTTGGTAGAGCACTGCATTCACATTGCAGTTGTCACAGGTTCGAGTCCTGTAGCGACCACAAAAAATGGAAAATGATTTTTCTACGACCTAATCATTATGACAAAAACTCGCACCATTCAAATTGGTAACCTTAAAATCGGCGGCAATAACCCCATCCGTGTTCAATCAATGTGTAACACTGACACTCGTGACGCATCTGCCACTATCAAACAAATATCAGAACTGGAACAAGCCGGCTGCGAAATTATCCGGGTTGCTATCCCGGACATGACTGCTGCCAAAGCTATTAAAGATATCAAAAAAAATATTCACATTCCCTTAGTTGCCGACATTCATTTTGATTATCAATTGGCCCTAGAATCTATTAAAAACGGAATCGACAAAGTTCGCATTAATCCTGGAAATATAGGCAAAATTGAAAATGTTCAAAAAGTTGTGGATGCTTGTAAAGATAAAAACATTCCTATTCGTATTGGTATAAATACCGGATCTCTTGAAAAAGAAACCGAGGAAAAATATGGTCGCACCGCCAAAGCCATGGTTGAAAGTGCTCTAAAACACATTCAAATTTTAGAAAAATTAAATTTTCACCACATTGTTATCTCCATGAAAGCTTCCGACATTCAAAGAACAGTTGAAGCTTATCGGCTTCTATCCCGAAAAGTCGATTACCCACTTCACCTCGGTATTACTGAAGCAGGTACTTTAAATATTGGCACTGTCAAAAGTTCCGTCGGATTGGGAATCATGCTTTTTGAAGGCTTAGGTGACACCATTCGGGTATCTCTAACCGGAAATCCGATTGAAGAAGTTCGCGTTGGTTGGGAAATTTTAAAATCACTTAAACTTCGAAATAGGGGAGTCAATTTAATCTCCTGTCCAACTTGTGGTCGAACTGAGATTAATTTAATCGGTCTTGCCAATAAAGTTGAAAAAGCTTTACTCACAATAGACAAGCCAATTACTGTTGCTGTTATGGGTTGTGTTGTCAATGGCCCAGGTGAAGCCAAAGAAGCTGATATTGGCATCGCCGGTGGCCATCATCAAGGTGTAATTTTCAAAAAAGGCCAAATGCTATACACTGTCCCTGAAAACAAAATTCTCCCTTCTCTTTTGTCAGAAATTGAAAAACTTTAATCTCTTAACGACTCCATTCCATATCCGCTAGCTAACACTATTACCATTGAATAACTTGTTTCCAAGTTTTCACCTGACAGTTCAACAACTCTATTCTTCAAGTCATCCAACACTGCCAAACTAACTGCCGCATTATGACTAATTTGAGAAAAACTAGACTTATTTTTTACCTCATTTTCAATAAAATTTACATAATCAAATAATGAATTAAAATTATTTATACCCTTATCCCACCCAATTAAATTCGACAATTCAAACAAATCATTTAAAATCCGCTGACTCACAATTCTTTCATTATTAACTTTTCTATACTCAAAAACCTGAACCGCCACTTTAGTCAAAAAATTACTATCAAGATCTGTTACTACACTATTTAACTCTAACGAATTTAAATCGATTCTAATTTGCTCCCTCAAAAAATCCTCACTATTTTTATTTACATCACCAACTATATGCCCATCACCAAAATTAACTGAAACCACATCAGTCGCTCCCATACCCACTTCTTTTTCCACATAATTCCATTTATTTTCTTTTGTATTTCCCAAAACCAAATGAACTAACCCACTTCCAATGGGCGATAGTATCAAATTACACTCGTCATAATTATTACTTTTAGCCACAATAAATCCATCATTTTCCACAAAAACATCACTCCCACATTTAAGTTCAGCTGTCGCTGGCGAACCCACAAAAACCACCAGGCTATCTTTAAAATTATCACTGTATGTAAAATTAATTGTTTTATTTTCCAACCCCAATTTATCAGCCACCACAGACACTGAATCACTAACAATTGCTCCATGATCAGTAATCAATTCTGATTGATTGTCAGCCCCAAAAGAAGCACTACTCTTCAACACTGTCTTATCACCTTCACCTTTAGAAAAACTTAATAACCTTCCATCAGGCCACAAATCTAAAAGTTCGTCATAAAGCGATCTATCCCCTAATTTTAAAAATTCTGGAGTAGACATACCCGCTCCCACCACCGAAGTTAATTTATTAGATATACTAGAAATACCATTATTTTTATCTGATAAATAATTATTAAAACTATTTAAATTATTCCAAGAAACAACATTATTATTTTTTAACACATAATCAAAAGTTGGCAATAAATCTTTTACTACTGGAGCAAAACTGCGAATTTTACTCAAATCTGTTACCAAAAAACCCTTATTTTGTAATCCCAATAATATCTGAAAAGCAATAGAACTTATCCCATCATATTCCAACACTTCTCCTCCATTCCACACCGAATAAGCATCTAATGAACCCAAATTCGGTGACCCTAAATTAATCACCCTTTTTATATTCCCATTATCCTTATTCTCTTGTGCCCACAATCTGGCCACAACCCCACCTAAACTATGGCCTACCAAATAAATATCATCATCGCTAGTTAATCCCTTACTATTAACAAAACTATTAAATTTATCCTTTATTTCTTCAACAGATTTTCGCCAATCATAATTCCATACAAAATAATCCTGATCTTTTACTAAACCATTTTTATCCAACAATTCTATTAACCCATCATAGTTATTAACAAATGGCGTCATTTTCCAATCATTATCACTTACATTATTACCATAAACAATTGCCCTGGAATTCCAACTGGCTCCCAAACCAGGCAGCACAAAAATTTTCTTTTTTCTTGCAAT
>CAZWUG010000003.1:0-32832 GCA_964637525.1 uncultured Gammaproteobacteria bacterium
GCGGAGGGGACAGGAGTTGAACCTGCATGTCATTACTGACGCTTGTTTTCAAAACAAGTTCCTTACCATTCGGAGCACCCCTCCAAAATTAGATAACTAGTTAACTAGAATGAGCCCGGAAAGAAACTCGAATTCTTGACCTTCCCCTTACCAAGGGGATGCTCTACCAACTGAGCTATCCGGGCACGTCAATACTTTGATATTGTATCAAAGATTTTGGTAAAAATGAGCCCAAGGTGAGACTCGAACTCACGGCCTAGCGTTTACAAAACGCTCGCTCTAACCAACTGAGCTACATGGGCTTGAAGTATGAGTATTATAACAATAACTGTTGGGTTTTGAGGTAAAATAAACCTTATGAGTGAAAAGAGGATTTTGGTGCTGACTGATGATATGCCCTGGGGGCATAGGTCAATTGCCAGGGCAATTTTTGATTATTTAAAAGAGAGGGAGAAAAATGAAAAGTTTATTGTGGAAATTGCTGAAATTAAGGCAGAAACATTGTTTATTTCAGATTTGTATATTTTAGCTTATAGATATGTTCCGGCTTCGCCAGGACTAGTTCATAAGGCTTCAGGGACAAAAATGGGGAAAAGAATTTTAAAGGAAGTGTCAATTTTAAATTTGAAGAATATAAAAGATAAGATTACAAAAGTTGATCCTGATTTAATTATTTCAACATATTTTTTACATTCACATTCCTTGGCTTATTGGAGAGAGAAAAAACAAAAGAGATTCAAATTATGGTCGGTAGTGCCGGATCCATGGACAATTAATCCCATGTCCTTTGTAAAAGGAGCAGATTTAAATTTGGTTTATGATGAAGTTGGAGTTAGAAAAGCGATAGATTTTGGGATTGATAGAGATAAGATATTTAAAACTGGTTGGTGGACGAGGCCGTCCATGTTTGAAAAATGTGATTATAAAGAATCAAGGCAAAAATTGGGATTTAAAGATGATAGGCCAGTGATATTTATTGGTGGTGGAAGTTTGGGAACTAGCGCTTTGCCAAAACTTTTGCCAGGGATGTTGATATTAGATACAAAAGTAGGGTTTGTAATTAATACGGGGGTGGATAAATTGGCGTTTAAGTTGGTTGATCAATTTATTAAAGTTTTTAAAAGAATAAGAAAAGATGATTTAGTGCAGATAAAACATTTGGGATGGATTGAAAATATGACCGAGGTTTTATCAGCTTGTGATATAGTTTTTGGTAAAGCCGGGCCTAACTTTTTGTTTGATTGTGTGGCTGGTAAAAAACCTTTCGTGGCAATAACTCACATCAGTGGTCAAGAGGATGGAAATTTAGATCTAATTAAAAAGAAAAAGATAGGTTGGGTTAAGGAAAAAAATGGTGAAGCAGTGATTTTCCTGAAAGAGTATTTGAATAATCCGAAATATTTTGAAACGAAGTATAAAGAAAATATATTGAAAGAATCGGAACGAAATAAGAATACTTTACCTCTGATTTTGAAGAAAATTAAGGAAGAGTTACTTTGACAGATGATGTTTTCCGCCCATTTGATATTCTTTGCCGAGCTTGCTGTGATATCCATGCAAAAAGATATCGGTATTGATTTTGAGTTGTAATAAAAGAGGTTTGAAAGCTCCTTCGGTATGGAAGCGGCGCATAGAGAAAATATACCTAGGATTTTTGAGAATGAGGTATTTGTAATTGTGTTGGAGCAGTTTTTCGAATAGTTGACCGTCTTCGCCAAATCTGGTTTTGACATCATAACCCCCAACATCTAAAAAAGCACTTTTTTTAACAGCCTGCATGGAACCAAAAGAATAGCCTGATTTAGAAATTTTTCCGAATTCGAAAACTAAATTGCTGAGTGAGGCATAAATTTTTTCTACGGGTTTGTCAGAATTGACTTTAAGGTAGGTAGTGAGAAAATGGGGGTGCTTAGTTTTGAAAGACTGAGCAATTTTTTGAAGGTAATTTTGGGGGATTTGAGTGTCAGCATCAAAGAAGATAATGACTTCACCTTTTGACTTTTTTGCACCTAAATTACGCTGAGAGCCAACATTTCTGGTAGTCGTAGTGTATAAAAATAAAGGGTATTTTGATTTAAATTTTTTGGTAACGGTGGCAGTTTTGTCTTCTGAGTTACCATCAACAACAATAATTTCAAAATCAGTGTAGGTTTGAGAATTTAAGTTTTTTAGTAAAAAGGGGAGAAAATGTTCTTCGTTAAGACAAGGAATCACGACTGAAAGGTATGGTTTCATAAGAATTGTCCCACCAGAAGCGGCTTTAATAGTGACTTTTCCACGCTAGAAAAACGTGGGGAAAACCGGCCTGATCAGACGAATCCGGTCAGACACAAGTTCTCCGTTTAAGAAGTTTAGCTAGAAAAAACATCTTCTTAAAGCAGATGCTAAAGGTAGGACAATTAAGTCTAACATAGTGAATTAGCCTGTTAGTAAATTAGTTTTTTAGTGAATTAGTAATTTGCGGGGTTAATGCGATAAAAAACTATTAATTTTTGTAAGGTATAATTGATTGATGAAAAAACAAAAAATAGAGATAACTAAGGAGATAATGATTGGGGATTTGGTGGAAGTTTATCCAAAATTAGCTAAAGTTTTAGTGGAAGAATATGGATTTCATTGTATTGGTTGTATGGCAGCAGGAATGGAAACTTTGGAAGAAGGAGCGAAGGTTCATGGTTTAACTGAAAAAGAGATTAAAAAAATGGTGACGGATCTTAAAAAGCTGGCAAAAGAAAGCTAGAAATTAGTGTAATTATGGGAGTCATGATTGATCCGATAATAGTGTGACCATTGATGGGAAATAACACGAGTAAAATTAAGAGGAGAAATCCATAACGAGCAAAAGCTTCTTCCCATTTTATTCTGGAATTTTCCGGTAAAAGATTTAAAAAGATATGAGATCCATCTAGGGGTGGGATAGGAATTAGATTGAAAACGAAAAGGGAAATGTTGACAAGGGTGAGGAAATAGAAGATGTAAAAAATAATCCAAGAGGAAATAGGGATGAAACGAAGGATTAGAGAGCTAATAGCGGCTATTAAAAGATTGCTTACCGGTCCGGCGAGAGAAGTGATGATTTCATCACGTTTTGGATGGCGAAAATTAAATGGATCAATTGGAACCGGTTTGGCCCAGCCGATAGTAGGAATTCCGCTTAGGGCACTGAATAACGGTAATAAAAGTGTGCCGATAGGATCGGCGTGAGCTAATGGATTTAAGGTTAGACGACCATGAGACCGTGGGGTAGGATCACCTAAGAAATCAGCTAATAACGCATGACAAAATTCATGAACGGTAATAGCTAAGACTAAACAAATTAAAGATATGAGGGAAAAAATGATTTCCATATTCCAAAAAAAAGAATGTTTGTGATATTATACCTTACTATGAGAACATGCAGTTTATGCGGGAAGGGGACAAGTGTTGGCCGAAATAGGTCACATGCCCAAAACCGAACTCCTAGAACTTATAAAGCTAACATTCAAAAAGTTACTTTGTCGGTTGGGGAAGATAAAATTAATGGAGTTTTTTGTACCAAGTGTTTGAAGAAACTTAAAAAAGAGGTAAAACAATAAAAAACGGCACTCCATTTTGGGCAGTACCGTTTCTTAAATAATCCAAGTTTTTTATTTTTTCTTGGTTTTTTTGGCGACTTTTTTCTTAGCTGTTTTTTTTACAGCTTTCTTAACAACTTTTTTAGCAGCTTTCTTTTTTACTGGCATATTTTTACCTCCTTAATAATAATTAAAGAGATTTTTGAAATTTTTGTCAAGAAATGAATTGCCTGTTTTAAGCCAATATTTGAATTTTAATAAAGTGAGTTTGAATTAATTTGCCGCAATTTTTTATTTAATTTTGCCGGTGGTGTGGGGAAAATTAGTTTGATATAAAAAATAAAATTAGAAAAATAAAAAGATATTTTTTAAAAAATTTGCCTAAGGTAAGATAAAAAGAGATATTGATTAATGATGATATTTTCCAATAAATTTAAAATTTGAGCTTAAATTTACCCTGTAAACAGGAAAATTTAATAAAAGGTTTTTAGAAAAATAAGAGACGATGGGAAATGTTTTTTATAATTTATGCCTAACTTTAGGTTTTTTTTATAGAATAATACTTTGAAATTTCGGACCAATTAGTTGGTTTTTTACCTTCAATTTGAACTTCGTTTAAGTTTAAAGTAGAAAGTTTAAAGTTAAAAGTTGATGATAAAATTTTCATTTTTAATGACTGGCCTTTTTGATCGGTGACATAAGTCCAGGCGATAGGCCAAGGGTTAAGAGCTCGAATAAAACGTTCAATCTTGGCTTGATCCCAAGACCAGTTGATTTGGGCTTTATCTTTGTCAAACTTGGGAAAATAGGTTTTTTGAGAATGATCTTGGGGAGTTAGATGATAGATGTTAGATCTTAGATGATAGATATATTCGTTGAGAACAGTTTCTAAGTTGTCGGCGGCGAGATTAAAAGCTTTGTGGTAAAAACTGGTGGCGGTTTCAGTGGGGGTAATTTCAAAGGGAATCTGAGAGATGATTGGGCCGTGATCGGGGAGAACATCGATCTGAAAGAAAGTGACACTGCTTTTGGTTTCACCATTGATGATTTGCCAAGGTCCCGGAGTAGCACCACGATATTTGGGTAAAGGTGACGGATGAATATTGACAATTTTATATTTGGGAATATCAATAGTTTCCTGGTTAAAATAAGGAGGACCGAAGGCGACAACCAGACCTAAGTCAGGTTTTAGATTGTAGATCGTTGATCGTACGTCGTTGGTAAATTCTTCTATTTGGAAGAGAGGAAGGTTGTTGGTTTTGGCGAAGGCGGCGACGGGATTGGGGATAATTTCTTGTTTACGGCCAACAGGTTTATCGGTTTTGCTGAAAACAGCAGATACCTGAAAATCTTTAATTTCCAAAAGTTTTTGGAGAATGGTGACAGAGTGAAAAGATGAACCAAAAAAGATTATATTTGTCATGGTTAGCTTTATATTGTAGGACCGTCTCTACGTGTTAATAATCGAATTATATCTGATTTATAGCCAATTTGTTACAATAACATATGAGTAAAATTGTAATTTACCCAAATGAAGTTTTGCGTAAAAAAGTTAGTGATGTAGTTGAGATTGATAAAGTTACTGCCAAAGAAATTGAAGAATTAAAAAAACTTTTGGCAGAAGGTGAGAATGCGGCTGGTTTGGCAGCACCACAAATTGGGGTGTCAAAAAATTTTTTTGGAATGAAGAATAATAATAAGGTAAGTGTTTATTTTAATCCAAAATTATTAAAAACTTGGGGAGAAAGAGTTTATCCAAAAATGGTGTCTAGTGATGGCAAGGAAGAAGATTTTTTGGAAGGGTGTTTGTCGTTTCCGGATTATTTTGGAACAGTAAAAAGGCATTTAAAAATTAGGGTGAAATGGCAAGAGTGGAATGGGGAAAAGTTTGTTTCAAAAAGAAAAGAATTGGAGGGTTTTGAGGCAATTGTGTGGCAACATGAAAGTGACCATTTATTAGGAAAATTGTTTGTGGATTATATAAAAAAAGAAGGGGGAAGGTTGTATAAATGGAATGGGAAAGAAATGATGAAAGCGGATATTGGTGAGATCTTAGATGCTAGATTTTAGATCTTAGATCGAGAAAAAATTATTTTTTGATTTTATTTATTTCGTCTAATATTTTTTGGGCGTCAGTGTTGGTGGGGGCGTATTGGAGAGTTAATTCTAAATTTTTCTTGGCAAGATCATATTTTTTTTGGTCAAAATAAACTTGGCCTAAAGCAAAATAAGCGTGGTCGTAATTTGATTTGAGATCAATAGCTTTTTGGTAATAAGTAATAGCTTCTTCTGGAAGAGAGGCTGATTCTAGAAATTGGCCTAAGCTAAAGTAAATTTTGGCGTCAGTTGGGGCAAGTTTGGCAGCTTGAAGCATGGACTGGACAACTTGGGCAAAATATTCTTCCTTTAAAGAAGAAAGGTAATAATAAACTTGGGCTCTTTGTTTCCAAAAATTTATGTTGGCCGGAGAAGCGGCGATTGATAAGTCGGCATATTTAGTAGCCTGATCAATATATTGTTGGTCTTTAGTAAGAATGGCCATTTTGGCAGATGACAGGGCTAGGTTGATATAAAAATTTGGTTCTTTGGGTCTAAGTTGGTTAGCTTGAGAAATTAATTGGTAGGCAATTTGATATTCTTGATGGCTATCTTTGGTTTCTGATTTAGCAAAATAAATGTCGGCTATATATGAAGAAATGACTTGGTTAATCATGTAAATAAACACGAAGATAATTATCGGAATTAAAAATTTTTTGGTTTTTAAATTTGTCTTGAGTTCTTGATAGGGGAAAATAAATATCGGTAGAGTAAAAAAGAAGAGAGAAACTATAGAGATGGAAAAGCCGGCAATGTTAGTGATTAATATGCTCGTGAACGAGCATAAGATCGTAGATTGTAGATCATAGCTCGTAGATTTTTTGATTAAAAAAAATAGAACGGAAGAAATAAAAAGTAGATAAGGGATGGTACCGATTAGGCCGGTGGTAGCAAGGTAATTTAAATATTCATTGTGAGCTTTATTGTAAAGAAAATCCCATTCCGAGGTTAAATTGTGTTCTATCGGTCTGGTCCAATAGTAGGAATAGGCAAAAGTTTCAATACCGGTTCCTAGTAAAGGAAATTTTTTGAATAAATCCAGGCCGCCGTGCCAAACAATTTTACGGATATCCCCAGAAGGAGTAATTAATAAGTTATTAGATTGTAGATCGTAGATGGTAGATTTTTGTGGAAATATTTTGTCTTTGATGGGGTTAGAAATAGTGAGGGAAAGGACAATAAAAATAAGAATTAAACCCACTCCTGCTATCGCAGGACCTCCCTTAAAAAGGGAGGTTTTATTTTTTAAGTTGCCCTTTTTAAGGGAAATGTCACGAAGTGACAAAGGGTTTTTAATAAAATAAATTGTAGAGAATATAAAAATTGAAATAATGGCGGCGAGAATTCCAGATTTGGATTTGGTAAACAAAAGACAAGAATAATAGCTAAGAGTAAGTAGTAAGTAGCTAGTAGCAGAAAATTTATTTATAGATTTTAAATATTTATGAATGGAAAATGGAAGAAGGATACAAAGATAGGCGGCGAGCCAGTTTGGCTGACCAAGAGTGGAAAAGACTCGTGATTGAACGTCTTGAAGCCAGATATTTTTATCAATCCCAAAATGTTCTAAGATGCCGAAAATAGCGACAAAAAACCCGGATAATAGGATTAAATTAATGAGAGTGTCTTTGAATTTGTCATCTAAATAAAGTGGAATTATAAAAAATAGAGAAGCAAAGGCAATAATTGAGAGGAGGCCGCCGTTGAGACGAGAATAGTAGCCGTGGATGGAGGTGTAAATGTCGATTGAAGTGACAGTGCAGATTAATTGTGAGATCAAAAAAAGTAATAAAAACCAGTTGAGCCAGTTTCTGTTAAAAAGTTTTGTTTGACCTAAGGCCCAATTTATGAGGTGTAAAGTGACTATAAGTAAAGTGACTAAATAAATAAAGTGGATTTTGGGAATTTCGAAAAGCTCGGAATTGGAAAAAGAGAAGATTAGGGGGGTGACTAAAAAGAGACTTGAAATAAGAATTCTAATAAATTTATTTAGAAATTTCATGATGAGTTTATTGTAACTGAAATTAAGCCGGTTAAATTGTTATAATTTTAGAGTGAAATTATTTAAAAAAGAGTTTAATCTCTTGAAAGATTTGTTGGCATCTTTGAGTTGGGACGTGGGAATTGATTTGGGAAGTAGTAATACTTTGATTTATCTTAAAGATAGGGGGGTGGTAATTGACGAACCAACAATGCTGGCTAGAAGAAAAAGGAAAAGGTGGACAGGGTTGTCGGCTCCAAAAGAAAATTTAACCAGACCAGTGGCTTATGGTTTAAAAGCCAAGATGATGTGGAATAGAGAACCAAAACAGATTGAGGTGGTTAGCCCGATCAAAAATGGGGTAATAGTTGATTTAGAGGCTTTAGAAAGTTTGATGAGTTATTATTTTAAATTAGTCTATGAAGTGCCGTCGAAGTATCCAAAGATTTTGAAACCAAGAGTAGTGGTGGGCGTTCCTAGTTTTATTAATCAAGTTCAAAAAAGAGCAATAAGATCGGTGTTGACAGCTTCGGGGGCAAGAGAAGTAATTTTGGTGGAAGAAGTATTATTGGCGGCGTTGGGATTAAATCTGTCGTTAGATGCTTCATCTGGGTTGGTTATTGTGGATGTAGGTGGAGGAAAAACTGAAGTGAGTGTAGTGTCGGCTGGAGGGGTGGTGGTGGGTAAAGGAATAAAAGTAGCAGGTGATGAGTTGGATGGTGCCATCATTAATTATGTAAGGATGAAATATGGCTTGTTAGTTGGTCAGAATAGTGCAGAGAAAATAAAAATAAATTTAGAAAATGATGGTTTAATTAGAGGTAGAAGTTTAGAGACTGGTCTTCCAAGTGGAGTTAAATTAACAAAATCAGAAGTGTTGGAGGCAGTGAGTTTGGAATTGGGTAAAATTGCCAAATTAGTTAAATCAGTTTTAGATGAAACTCCTCCAGAGCTAATGGAAGATATTGTGAAAAAGGGAATTATATTAGTTGGTAATGGAGCCCAGATGAATAATTTAAAAGAAATAATAGAGTCAGAGACAAAGATTTTTACAATTTTGGCTGATGATCCAGGGTTGTGTGTAATTAAGGGCTGTGGCGAGTTGGTACAAAACAAAAATGCTTTAAGTCAAATTAGATTAGTCTCAAGATTTTGAGGGTATAATGGATTATGTTTAAATTGTCTAAAGAACAGAAAAGGTGGTGGGAATTTTTGTGGGCAATGACAGAAAAGGAGATAAAGGCTAGATATAAGGTAGCAACTTTAGGGTTTTTGTGGATTATTCTAAATCCACTTTTACAGATGGTTGCTATAGGTTTTATTTTTCAATTTTTTGTACCTGTTAGGGTAGATAATTATTTTTTGTTTTTATTCTCTGGTTTGTTGCTTTGGAATTTTTTTTCTTATTCTGTTTCAAAAAATGTATCAATGATTGTAAATGAAAGAATGTTAATTAAAAAGGCAAAGTTCCCTCGAGAATCGATAATTATCTCTATAGTTTTATCGAATTTATTTCATACAATAGTATTTTTACCAATATTTTTATTAATAGTTTTTTTGTTTGGTAAATTAAATTTTTATTGGTTTCTTTTGTCGCCATTTTTACTTTTTTTATTAATGTTATTAACGGTTGGTTTGTCTCTGATTTTTTCTGCTTTAGATGTAAGGTTTAGAGATGTGAGTTTTGCAGTGAGTGCAATTATGCCACTTTGGTTTTACGCAACTCCAATTGTGTACAATTTGGACTTGTTGCCTGAGAATATAGCTAAATATCTTTATTTAAACCCAATGACTTCTATGGTTGAGCTGTTTAGATTTTTGATATTAGGGACACCTGTTTATTCTTGGACAATGGCAATGTCTAGTTTGGTTTCAGTGATTTTAATATTGTTTTTAGGGATAATTATTTTTAAAAAAGAGGAGCCTTTTTTTGACGATTGGTTATAAAACTTATGAAGGATAATATTGCTATTAAACTAACTAGTGTGACCAAACGTTATGTTCTTCATCACGAGAAGCCGACTTTTGTGGAAGATGTGATTATGAGGAAGAAAAAAGAGAATTTTTTAGCGATAGATAATTTATCTTTGATTATTAAAAAAGGTGAAAAAGTAGGGATTGTTGGCCATAATGGTTCAGGAAAAACAACTCTATTAAAATTAATATCGCATATTACTGTTCCGACAAAAGGTAAAGTAGTCACTAACGGAAAGATTGTCTCTCTAATTGATTTAGATGCGGGTTTTCACCCGGATTTGACTGGTGAGGAAAATATTCTATTGGACGGAATGGTTTTAGGTCTGAATAAAGAAGAAATAATAAAAAATTACAGTAATATTGTTGATTTTGCTGGTATTGGTAAATTTATTGATGCGCCGCTATACACTTATTCTTCCGGAATGAGGCTGAGACTAGGGTTTGCGGTGGCGATACACGCTAATCCAGATATTCTAGTTTTAGACGAAAATATTTCAGTGGGAGATGAGGAATTTAAAAAGAGGATTAACAATAAAATAAACGGTTTAGCGCATAGTGAAAAAACCATAATTTTAGTTTCTCACTTTAGGCAATACTTAGAGAACTTTTGTAGTAGGTATATGGTTATGAACCATGGTAAGATCGTGATGGATGGTGGAGATGAAGTTTTAAGACAATATTTTAAAAATTAGGGAATATATATTGTATATGATTAAAAAAATAAATCGGAATGATTTTGTAAAGTTTTTAAAAGGACATCCGTTTGAAGATCAAAAAACAATTAAAAGTACTGAAGAATTTTTCCGATCCAAGAGGGGTTATGTCAGTAAAATGCCTCCTAAAGGTTCGGAAGTGATCCATTTGGTTTCGGGAGGGATTGATTCTATAGTTTCTTGGGCAATTTTGATGGAGGATTATGGTTTACGAGTTCACCCCGTATGTGTTAATACAGGACAAAAGCGACATATTCAGGAAATGAAATCTATTAGATACTTTTCGAGAATTTTTAAGAAGCGTTATCCAAAATTGTATGTGGACCCATTTCATTTGACCTTTCCAATGTCGGCACCTGAAATATCAAAGTCACTTAAAGGTAATTTGTCAAAGACAATAGATCCTCAGGTATTGAAAGATAACTTTGATCCTTTAACCAACACCATAACGGTTACTAGAAAATATCTTTTCCCGGCATTCTTTCCTTATCCAGCCGCTTTAGCATCTTTATTTTTTGAGCTACAAAGAAATCTTAAACTTAGAACAATATTTTGTAGTATTTTACCGACTGACGGAGTATATAATGCAAGTCAAACGATGACTGCTATTAGGGCTGCATCTTTTTCACTTTGTGCTTTTACTAATGATTACACTTGGCAGGTGATGAGTGTTTGTTTTGAAAAAAATCTGGGTCTTTTTTTTGACAAGTCAGATTTAATTAAGTGGGCTGATCAACATGATATATCAATAGAGCACGCTTATAGTTGCCTAAAGGGAGCTGAAATTCATTGTGGCGAATGTATAGTGTGTAATTTTAGAAAAGATTCATTTATTCAAGCTGGTATCAAAGATAAAACGAAATATATGAATTATGATAAGAAAGGGGAGAGAGAGGTAGTGAGAATGGTTAAAATTTTAGTAAAACCATTAAAAGTATTTTATAAACCGGTTTTAAACAAAATTCGGGCAATGAAAATAAGAAGAAAAATTATTATTAAAGATTATTATTAGTACATTTATGGGTTTGAGACTTCCAAATAAAGATTGGCCTAAAGAATTGGAAGAGATTTATTATAATAATTTTTTACTTGACTGTAAGAGCGGGCGGTTTACGGTTCAGAATAGTATGTTTTCAACTTATGGGGTGTTGGATTGTTTAGAAAGTGAAACTGCTAGTGCTCAGGCAGTCGCTAAGTTAATAAAAAACTTAGTTCATCAAAAAGCTAATTCTATTCTTGTTGTTGGTTCAGGTAGCGGTAGACTTGGCACTCAAATAAGAGAATTGTTGCCTACGATTAATTTAATTGAAATAGACAAGAATCGATTCGTAGTAGAACGTCTACAACACAAACACAAAAATGATACTATGCGTAAGTCATATTATGCTGATGCTTGTTGTATGCCTTTCGATGATGAATCAATTGATGTAATTATTTGTTATAGTGTTTTTCGTTATATTGGAAACTTAGATATAGCCTTTGGTGAACTAATGAGAGTTATAAAGAAGAATGGAACCGTAATAATTGCTGAAGCTAAAGACTTTTATACTATAGGAAAAATTAAGAGAATATTAAATATGAGAAATATTTCTTTTAAAAGAAAAACTATTCCATCTGTCAGATTGCCCCATCTGACTTTTTATTATTATCTTTTAGCCCAGTATACTAAAGACAAGATTATTACTGAATTTATTGATGGGAGAAGGGATAAAAACAATACTAGCTACTTTCGGTCAGCCTTTGAACTTGCTGGTTCTTCACTTGGTAGTATTTATTGTTTAATTTTAGGTAAAGAATGATAAAACTTGTGTGTCCGACAATCGGTAAAAATGAAATAAAAGCGGTGACGAAAACTCTTTTATCGAGACATTTAGAAAGAGGAGAAGTGACTTTAATTTTAGAAGAAATATTCCGGAAAAAGTTTGAGTCTTCTCAAGCGATTGTTACAAGTAGTGGTACTGCGGCTTTATTTACGGGGCTTTTGGCTTGTGGTTTGTCGGTAGGGGATGAAGTAATTACTACTACATTTTCTTATATCGCGACAGTAAATTCGATCTTACTTGCGGGGGCAAAGCCGGTTTTTGTAGATATCGATAAAGATACATTTAATATTGATGTCTCTAGGATTGAAAGTAAAATTACCAAGAAAACTAAAGCAATACTAGTGGTTGACCTTTATGGTTATCCGGCAGAGTATGAAACTTTGCGCAAATTAGCAGATCAATATAAATTAATACTCATATCTGATTCGTGTCAAGCAATTGGTTCAAAGTATCAAAACAAATCGATAAATCATTTTGCTGATTTAACCGTTTTTTCTTTTTTTAATTCAAAAAGCTTATCTTCTGGAGAGGGTGGGGTGTTATTGACTAATCAAAAATCAATTGCGGATAAGGTAAATATTCTGATCAACCATGGCCAAAAGAGAGGAGAAAAATACAATTTTTTGGAAGTAGGCTGGAATTTTAGACCAACCGATATACAATCATCAATCATGAAAGCCCAGTTGAAGCGACTTGAATCCATCACTCTTAAAAGAAATGCAAACGCTCTTTTTTTAAAACAATACCTTTCTTCTGTCGAAGGTATTGTTTGTCCTCAATCACAACTATATATAACTCATTCATTTAGCCGTTTTACTATTAAGGTCACTAATGAATTTTTATTATCACGAGATGAGTTTAAGAATTATCTTTATGAACATGGAATTGAAACAGAAGTTGCTTATCCAAAAGCACTTTATGATTATCCTCACTTAAATCGATATAAACAAGGTGAGTTCCTGGTAACAAAAGATATTGTTAATCAGGTCTTAAGTCTACCAATACACCAGAATCTGACAAAAAAAGATCTTAATCATATAGTTACTGTTATAAAAAACACCCAAAAATAAATTTAATAACTCTTTTTAGAGGATCAAAAAACTATGAGAATTGATATTGACAAGGTCACAAAATTATCGATTAATTATTTAATTAAATTAGGTTTATCTTGGGAGGAATCTGAATTAATTACTCAAAACTTAATTGAAGCTGAACTTGCTGGAAAAAAGACGCACGGATTTGTAAAATTGTTAGCTTTCAAAGAGTCCTTTGATCGTCAAAAATTTAACACGAATTTATTTGAGATTGATCTTGTGAATGAATCTCCTGTTTCTATTTATTTAGATGGCCATAATAAATTAGGTTATGGACATATATATAAATCCTTGGATATGGCTTTCGAAAAAGTAAAGGTTTCAAAGTTGGTAACTGTTGGAATAAAAAATATTAAAACTACGGGTTATATTGGTGATTATGCACGTAGAGTGACAGAGAATGGTTTGATTTTTATTGGTTTTAATAATTCTCCTGGCGGATTAGTTCCTTATGGTTCTAAGAAGGGTTTGCTGGGAACTAATCCGCTAACTGTTGGTATTCCTACTAATGATATACCTGTTATTTTAGATATGGCTTCTTCCCAGATTACTTGGGGAGATTTACTTGTGGCAGAAAATGAAGGCAAAACAATCAGAGACGGTGTGGCTGTTGATAGTGATGGCAAATTAACCACTGATCCTATAAAAGTAATGGATGGTGGGGGATTATTACCATTCTTTGGGCATAAAGGTTCTGGGTTAGCATTTATTGTTGCGTTGTTTGCCGGAATATTGACTGATTCGCATACTAAAAGTGATGTTAGAATGGATAAGATGGGTTCAGGGTCTTTTTATATATTAATTGATCCGACTCTATTTAGATCTTTGGCGGATTTTAAGAAGGATATTGAAACTGCTATTTGCGAATTGAAAAATTCTCCTAAAGCTGAAGGTTTTGTGGAAATTTATTTTGCAGGTGAACAATCCGGTAGGTTGAGAAGGCAACAACTAGCTGAAGGTTTAGTGGATGTTAGTGGTATTCTTTTAAAGAAAATTAAAAACTTTATTGATTAAGACAGAGAAGATGAGACTTTTTGTTGTATCCAGAAAGAATATTTGTTAGCTTTGTATTATATCTTTCGTATGAAGTTGAAGCAATTTTTTATACTGATTTTGGTATTTTTATTTTTTGTAGCCTTAATTTTATTGATCAAATTTTGGCCGGATGAGGACAAGTTTTCTTTGGTGGTGATGCCAGATACTCAAAGATATTCGTATGAAAATCATTATATTTTTTGTAACCAAACTGAGTGGATAGCGGAAAACAAAGAAAAACGGAATATAGTTTTTGTGTTGCATTTGGGGGATATAGTTCAAAATGGATTTTCTGTCGATGACCAGTGGAAAAATGCGTCGAAATGTATGGGGAAATTGGATAGTGTTGTACCCTATGGAATACTCTCGGGTAATCATGATGTGGATGAGGGTGACGAACCAACATCAGAATCTACTAAATACAACTCTGCTTTTCCCGTGAGTCGTTTTTCTGATTTTTCGTGGTATAAGGGTAATTATAAAGAAAACCAAAATAGCTACCAAACAATCACAAAAAATGGAATAAACTTATTGTTTTTGAACTTGGAAGTTGATCCAACCGACGATGATATTAATTGGGCAAATAAGGTTTTAAGCGAAAATCAAGATAAACAAGTGGTGTTGGCAACACATGCATATCAATATGATGATATTGCCAAACGTAGCCAGGAACCGCATTTTAGACAAGGAGGCAACTCTGGAGAGGATATCTGGAATAAATTGGTCAATCAAAACTGTAATATATTTTTGGTTTTATCCGGACATTTTCATACAGGGGACGGTGAAAATAAAATTGAGAGCACAAATAAATGCGGTAAAACCGTGTATCAGATTATTCAAAATTATCAGGGTAGGGTTAATAGCGGAAATGGTTTGTTGAGAATATATACGTTTTTCCCAAGAAGAAAACAAATTGAGGTTCAGACTTATTCAACCCTGTCCAAAGAATATGAAGAAGATGCCGATAGCCAATTTACTCTTAAGCTAAGGTAGTAAGCAGGATTTTGGTTGTCTAAAAATAAAATTACTTGTCATGTTTTGATTATAAGCCCCGACACAATAGAAAATTATTAAGTTTTTTTGACTAACTTTCGGGAGTTTTCCTTGGTAAAGAATATCGTCTTCTTGACAGCTACTGCCGTAGACAATGGTATTTATTATTTCACTTTTTTGATTGGTTAGTGATTTAATAATTTGGGGACGAAACCAGACAGAAGAAAGCATTTGGTTGGTGGCATCGACAATGACGATTTGACAGTTGTTGACAATTTGGGAATGGATGGTACTGGTAATAAAAATAGTGGAATCATCCACTAGAAATCTGCCAGGTTCGACAATAATAGTTGGCAGGTTAGTCTGATTTTTAAAAAAGGCTTTGAGAGGGAAACATATTTGATTGATATATTCATCGATTGATGGGATAGTGTATTTCTTAAAACCGTATGGTTTTAATCCGTGGCTGGGAAAACCGCCACCAAAATCGATATATTCGAGCTCTAAATTATTCTCTTTTATCAATTCGATTATTTTTTGAGAAATTTGTTTATAAACTGATGGTAGGGAATAAAATCCAAGATGAATGTGTAGCCCGTTGATTTTTATTTGGTTTGCTTGCAATTGGCCAATTATTTTTGTGGCTTGGCCATTTTCGATATTAAACCCAAACCGACTTTTTTTGAGGCTAGTATTTAGCCGGAGACCGATTTTGCATTTAATTTGATTTTTATTTTTGATGATTTTGTCGAGCTCTGATTGATTATCAATATTAACAAGAATGTTTTTCTGTTTTATTACCTTAGTAATATTTGTTTTGTTTGGTCCATTATAGATTATTTTTGAATTTGGGAAGTTGAAGTCTTTGGCCATTTGGTACTCCATAGCAGAAACAATTTCGGCTGAAATGTCCATATTTTTTTTGATTTCATTGATAACTTCGTAGTTAGTTTTAAAAGAGAAAGCAATGAGATGTTTTTGGGCCCAGTTTAAATTAAGTGATTTTTCTAATTCTTGGTATCGGTTCTTAATTATATTGATATCGGTGCAGAACAGCGGTGTTTCGTGACCGAATAAAGTTCGGTTTGGTATTTTGGGAAAATAGTCTAGTTTTTGTTTATTGGTTATTTTTTGAAAGAATTTCATGTCTTTTGTGAGCTTAGTATATTATACTTGTAATATGTTTAGTTTTAGAGGAAAGAATATTTTTGATAAATTTAATATAAATTGGTTTATGAACATTTATGCCAGAGGGGATATTTGGCATAATCAGGACAATAAAAGTGGAAATCTGGGTTATGGATGGATACATTATGCTTTAATTCGTAATTTTAGACCTAAAAGAATTTTGTGTATTGGAAGTAAATATGGTTTTGTCCCGGCTATTTGTGCTGTCGGGTGTCGGGATAATAAGTTTGGAAAGGTCGATTTTGTAGATGCGGCAATGGATATGAACGAAGTCAATAAAGTGGCGGGAAACCATTGGGGAGGGGTCGGTTTTTGGAGGAAATGCAACCCCAAAAGATATTTTGGCAAATTTGGTTTGCAAAATTATATTGATTTGTATGTGATGATCACTGAAGAGTTTTCCAAGAAATATTTTAAAAGAAAATATGACTATATTCATGTTGATGGTGATCATTCATATTGCGGGGTAAAGTTGGATTTTGATTTATTTTGGCCAAGGCTTAATAAGGGTGGTTTTATGGCTTTTCATGATATTGCTAGTCCTGATAAAGATGGAAATGTGTATGGGACTCGAGATTTTTGGAAGGAAATAAAAAAGAAATACAAAGTGACTTTTGAATTTAATAAAGATCCTGGGTTAGGGATAATTCAAAAATTGTAATCCATTGATAATGGATTGTTAATTTTTTTGCTTTGAATCTGGTAAATTATTGGAAGAATAGGTAAGAGTGTGTTATTCCAACTTAGGTCCTTTGCAATTTTAAGTGCGGCTTGGTGTTTTTGGAGCCAAAGTTTTTTTTGGGAATATTTTCTGAACTGTGATTCAAAATTGTTTTCATTGTAGTAAATGGTAGCAGATTTTAGCAATAGATCTTTTCGCCATTCGGGACAAAAAACGGGTAATCCGTAGTTGATATATGTTAAGTGTTTGGCAGAAAAACTATTGCTTCTGAGTTTGTCTTTAGAAATAGTAATCAGACCAAATTGATATTGGTTTAGTTTTGATAAGTCTTTTAAAAATCCAAGTGTTTTTATTTTATATTTGGAGCTTGGCTTTTGGTAACTATAAATATTAACCGGGTTTTTTGCTTGAATTTGTTTGAGTAATTTTTGATTAACCCAGGGCGAATTAATATTTCCTATGTGAATAATTTTTGGACGAGAAGAGTATTGTGATGTTTTAATTTTGGGATCACAACCCCAATTGAGAATGAAATCCTTTTTTGGTTTAAGATTTATTTTTTGGGCGTAATTTAGTATCGAATACCAATGAAAACAGATGGGAATATCTTTTTGGAAAATTTGATGTTCAAGTTTTTTTATTTTTTTGAATATGTATTGATTAATTTTCTTACCTTCTTTTAGTTCTTCTGAAATAATAGTAGGTAGGTCGTAAATGTAGTTTATCTTTTGGTTGTTTAAACAACTGGTTATATCTTCGGGTGATTGAATAATACAAATTTTGGCATGCTGTTTTTTGAGTGTTTTAGGAATCAATTTGCCTCGATAGATAATTGTAAAGTAATAAAGTAATGAAGATAGTGATAAAAAGTGAAGTTTATAGATGAGTAAACGAGTAAGACGATAGCTGATAAAACAAAGAGGAGAAATAAAAATTCCTGAAAGATGATTTATTTTTTGATCAAACAATTGTTGGGAATCAATTATTTTGGTAGTGAAATTGTTATTTTTTAGAAATCTTGAAATAGCTGTTGATCTTTCCTGGTTAGCACTTTTGTCTTGATGATTAACTATAAAAATAGAGTTGTAATTGGGGTCAATATTTTGTTTTTGGGCGATTATGAATCCTAGGTTGAATACGGCATCTAGGATGCTCTCGAGTGAAGTTTTTTTTCTTTTAAGGAGATCTCTTATTGGGGAGATAATACCGGGAGAGAAGTGGTCATAATTGTGCCATTTTTGATTGAGGTAAAATTTAATCTTTCCACGGAAATAGTACTTTTTGAGGAGTATTTTTAGATCAGAAATTTCTTGATGTTTGACTGTCAAGTCTTTGATAAATTTTCCTTTAAGTTGATTTTTTTTGATTTGTAGACCAAAATCAACATCTTCAAAAATAGGCAAATTTGGATCAAAACAAAGGTTATTTTTATTAATTGTTTTGAGGTTTATAATTAGATTCTTGGTGTCGATGGAATAAGGTTGGTTAATCCATTTTTGATAGATCTTTTGTTGGATAGAGATTAACTTATTATTTGTTAATTGGATATGAGTATTACCTTGAAAAAACGCTAGATTGGTTCGGTTGATTAGATTGAGAGCTATGTGGGACCAATTCGAGGATAATTGACAATCATCATCAATGAAAGCTAAAAATTGAGTGGTACATTTTTGAATGGCTAAATTCCTGGCTTTGGAAATATTTTTTGAAGGTTGGCAATAATAGATAGCAGAGAGTCTTTGATTAAATTGTTTGAATATAGGTAACGCTGATTTTTGATAATCGTTGTCAACGATAATAATTTTGAGATTATTTTTTTGAGGGATAATACTTTCAAGACAACTTTTTAGTTGTTTAGGCCGGTTAAGAGTACAAATAGCAATGGTTAATCTATTTTTTAGCATGTTGAATAATAACCAAGTATTAGCATAAACATGTCGAATGTCGGATCTAAGTTAAATAAGGGGTGAAATTGTGAACTGATGATGAAGGTGAGTAGTCCAACCCAAACGCCAAAACTAATTATTTCTTTTTTGAAAATTGGTCTTTGAGGTTTTAATGATAAATAAATAAATAAGATAAAGAAAACAGTTGTAGGAATACCAAGTTCTGAAAGAAAGATGAAGATAGTGTTGTGTGGCGGAGCGGCGAAATTTGCTGAATTTTGATGGTAATTTTCAAAACTAAAATTGTTTAGCCCGATTCCGGTAAATGGTTTGAGTTTGATCATTTTAGTGCTGACGTTTAGCAATGATAGCCTGGAGTATAAGCTTCCATCTTTGTTATTAAATAGGTCAGAAATTGACTTGACTCGAGTAAATATAGTTGGACTTATAGGAATAATACTTAAGAGTGCTAAAAAAAATAAAGTTTTTTTAATTTGTGGAGATATTTTGATAGGGGATAATAATAATTTGTTTTTTTTGATATAAAAATAAAAAAAGGCGATAGTAGTAGCTAAATTTATCCAGGTACTCCGACTTAGTGTGGCTAGTAAAACGATTATTGAGGTCAAGGTGATGAATAGATAAATAGTTTTAGATATTTTATTTTTTGATTTTAAAGAAATAGCAATTAAAATTGGAATTAAAATAGACATAAAACTACCGAAATAGACCGGATGGGAAATAAATCCGGAAACACGATATTGTTTTTCTCCATCGGTGGTTGAATAGCCGGTTTCAGTGCTAAATCCAGGAGTTAATTCGATAAACTTGCCAATTGGTTTTTGTCTGACAAACTGAAATAAACCGATAAAGGTTGAAAAAATTATCAGACTTAAAATATAGTATTTAAAAATATTTTTTTTATTTTCTAAAGAAAAATAACTTGAGGCAAGAAAATAAAACCAAATGGAGAGGGACAGTCGAATTATCCCGATGGTGACAGTGCTTAAGCGTGTTTGAAAAAAAGATGAACCGATTAATGCCAAAAGATAAAATATTAACAGGTATCTATTTTTAGGAGAATAATTTTGGCTTTTGATTGGTATTTTGTTTTTGTTGAGGCAAGTTAATATTAGAAGGGTTAACCCTAAAATGCTTTTGATAGTTATACCAAAGAAAAAAGAATAGCCATTAGGATCATTGTTTGGTGAAGCATAAAAAATCCATTCGCGGAGAGTATTTTCAAATGGAAGAGATAAAAGAAGGGTGAGAAAGACTGTTTCCCAAAGTGATTTTTGGAAATGAAAAAATAAAACGATGCCAAAAAACAAAAAAAGCAGAATATACAATTTATTATTAGGAACCAGCAGGGTGGTAAAAGAGGTAATTAAAAATAAAAAAAATAGCTGCTGATCTTGTTTGATATGTTTAAAGTTAGTTAATTTCTTCAACGTTTTGGATATCCAAGTTATAAAGATTTGTTTGATTTGTATACAAATAAAGCGAACTCCCTATCTTAAGGTCTTGGTGTCCACTGAAAAACCATTTGTTATCCATCTGATAGGTTCTTAATTTAATTTTTATAATTGCATCTTTGTTCTGTCCAGAATTTGCCAATAAATATTTACCCGTATTATCTACTTTTATCTCTTGAAGAGATGACTTTTCTAGATCAACCTGAATAATTTCTCCAATAGTTTCGTTGGTGGCTCGATTGTATATTTTTTGTCCGACAATAATTTTTTGGTAGACCCATGGATCTAAATTTCTGGCTCTGGCGGTAACGTTAAAATGTTTGATAGGATAACCATTTTCAGGTACATTGTTATCGATAACTTGACCGCGGAGTTCAATATTATTGAGGTTAAGATCAATAGTTGATCCAAGATTAACGGCTTTATCTTTGAAGTAGTATACACCGGTGCGTTTATCAAGAGTGGTCTGTATTCTTAGGGTTAAATATAATTCTGCTTCTTCATTGCCGCGTTCATAATTTTCTAAATCAATTAGGGTGGCAACAGTTTTTCCGGCTTTATCTTTTTCAGTTTGGCCAATTTCAACTTTGTCGCTTATCCAAAATGGAGCTCGGTAACCGTATGGGTCATAGTTGTTAAGCCAGTTTTGTTTGATAACTTCAACTTTGATGGTAATAAATTCTTTCTTTCGGCCAAAAAACTTGACGATGAAGATGGTTAAAAAAGCAATGGTAATAATGATAAAAATTTCTATTGGAGATAGGGCTTGAAATCGTTTTTTAATTAGTTTTATATTCATTGGCTTATTATATAATGTTTTATGAGTTTAGTCAGAAAAGCTTTTGATTTTGGTGAGGGTTTTTTAAGATATAATTTTTTTTCAAAATTTAAAACTCTTTGTCCAAAATTTTTGATTGTAAATTTGACATACAAATGTAATTCCAGATGTATTATGTGTAATATTTGGAAAATGAAACCTCAAGAAGAATTGTCTTTTGGTGATTGGAAAAAGGTTTTGGGAGATCCAGTTTTTAGAAAAGTAAAAGTAGTAACTATATCCGGGGGAGAAGCTTTTTTGTACCAAGATTATCTAAAAACGGTTAAGCTAATAGTCGATAAGTTACCGAAATTAAAAAAAATAGTCTTAAATAGTAATGGGTTTGGAAAGGATATAGTTAGAAATATTTTGGCAGTTGCTGATTATTGTAAGTTAAAAAATATTAAATTAGCCGTAACATTATCCATCGATGAGGTAGGGAGAAGACACGATGAGATTAGGAGAATAAAAGGTGGTTTTGATAGGGCGATAACAGTTTTGGATAAACTTAAAATGGCGGTTGATAGCGGGGTTAAGATTGATTTGAATGTAGCCAGTGTACTGATGAATAAAAATATTGATAGGTATCAAGAAATTAATAGATTTTTTATTGATAAGGGCGTTGGACATGGTTTTCAGTTAATTGGTTTTCATGATACCTATGTGGATAATTTAGAAGAGAAAAATAATTTAGGGTTTGTTGGAGTAGCTAAGAAAAAGATTTTAAAATTTCTTGAAGAGATGAGGAATATAAAAGGTTTCGAATCTTTTTATTGGGATGATATGTATACGATGTATAAAACTGGTCAGAGACGAAAAACTCCTTGTGTGTTTTTGAAAGATGGTCTGGCGGTAGATGCAATAGGTGATGTATATTATTGTTTATCAGCAAAACCAATAGGAAATTTTGTAAAAGAAAAAAGAAGTATTTCGGAGATATATTTTGACCCTAAAAATATAGAAACTAGAAAAGACTTTTGGAAATCAAATTGTGAACGTTGTAATAGTGCTTGTGATGTTAGAAAGTCTGTGGCATATGATTTTAAAAAATATTTTATTTTTAAGATAAAATGGATTATTTGAGACATCTTTTAGTAAATAAAGAAATGTTTTTGTTTTGGGATTTGGTTATTTTATCTTGGTAGTATTTAAGTTGTTGATAGTTTGGATTTGATATCTGATTTTCTATTTTTTTAACTGCTTGTTCTTGGTTTCTGAAAATAAATTTATCAGGCTGATTATCAAAAAATTTTTTTATTTCAGGGATATCATTTATTATTGGATAGCAGCCACAGGAGATAGCTTCCAGGAGAGTTAGGGGGAAGCCTTCGTAATCTGAAGTGAGTAAAAATATTTTTGATCTTAAGTAGAATTTTTGAGGATTATTGGTAGTTGGATAAATTTTGATATTTTTTTGTAGCCCTAGTTTTTTTACCAGACTTTTGATAGTTTTTGATTCTGAACCATGACCAACAATAATAGTTTTAATTTTGGGAAAATCAAAAGATAGCCTTTTAATTATTTGGATAAATTTTTTAAGATTTTTTTGAGCTTCAATCCGACCGATAAATAAGATATCAATATTTCTTGTTGTATTGTTGATATTTTTAGGAGGAAAAACTAGCGGTAACCAGTTTGGAGAAATAATAATATTATTCGATTTGCCGATGATTTGGTGAAGGTCTTTTTTTTGGACCGGAGTTTGAACTAGAATTGAATTTGCTTGGGGATAGAATTTTTTTTATTAATTTTAGTCTTAGCTTAGGGAAACTTTCTATGTGAACGTATTTAGAAGTGAGAATGTCTTCTCCGATGGTTAAATGAGGTTTTTGGAGAGGAAGGAGTTTGAGGGCAATTAGGGTTGGAATAGAACTTAAGTCCATAAAAGACAAAATGTGGCTTGGTTGGTATTTATGAAAGACATAAGTTAACCAAAAAATAAACCAAAGATTATTGAGGCGAGGAGTTTCGAATGGCGGATTAATTATTTTTATGTTTTGGGGGACTTGTTTGAGAAAAAGACCTTTATGACGTTGAAGACATAACGTTATGGAGGTGTTTGGATAATTATTTTGAGTGTAAGAAATTATGTCGATAATTTTGCGCTGGATGCCGCCGAGGTCCATATCATTGAAGACAATTATAAAATTATTTTTCTTAGCAATATTTTTGGAATTCATTTATGGTTTGATTAAAATTATTTTTTTGATTTTTTAGTACTTTTGGTAGATAGAAATTATTAATTTCTTTTATTTTTTGAGGGTGAGATATTAAAAATAAAACTTTTTTTGAAGCGGTTTTAATGGATTTATATCCTAAAAATTGTCGGTATTTTTTGAAAAAACCATTGATTTCCTCAATTTCATAATAAACAGGAAGACAGTTAGTGGCGAGCGCTTCTAAAATAGTTAGTGGAAAACCTTCATGATCAGAGGAAATTAAGAGGATTTTTGACCGCTGATAATATTTATTTGGAGTGAGGGTGAAGGGTTTAATTTCAATTTGGAGTTTATTTTGAAGAATATATTGATTAATTTTTGTTTCCAGTGAGCCTGATCCGACTAAGTAGATGTTTAATTTTTTTTTGTGTTTAATGATTTGTTTAATTATTTTTAAAAATCTAATGGGGTTTTTTTGATTTTCCAGTCTGGCTATAAATAAGATGTCAATATCTTTTTTGATCGTTTTTTTGTCGAGATACTGGGTAAAATTGAATGGAAGCCAGTTTTTTTTAATAACTATCTTTTTTTTTATGGAAGGAATTAATTTTTTAAGTTTTTGTTGACCAGCAGGGGAGAGGACAATAATTTTTTGAGCTAACGGATAAGTCAGTTTGATTAATATTTTTCTAAGAGGAGAAAATGATTCCATTTCTATTTGTTGATTAATACTGGAATCTTCACTAATAACTAGGTTAGTCTTAATTAAGCTTAACTTTTTTCCTAAGATGCTAGTAATTGAAGAGAAATTACCAAAAGTGATAATTAAGTTCGGTTTTAGTTGTCGAAATTGTTTGGCTAACCAGAGTGGGAATAAAATATTTTTGCCACGGTTAGATTTTGAATGAGAAAATGACCTGACTTCAATATTTTTAGGCAGAAACTTAAGCAACTGGCCTGTTTTAATTTTTAAAATTAGGGTAAGCCGGTATCTTTTCCGGGATGAATAATAATTACAGATATCTAATATTTTAGTTTCAATTCCGCCAATATTGAGACTATTAAAGACGATGATTATTCTTTTTTGCCGATCTTTCATCTAGAAGTAAATTCTAACATTATTATATATAATTGAGGTTGATTTTATGAAAGTTGCAGTAATTGTTGATTGTTTAATAAAATATGGTGGAGCTGAAAGGGTGGTGGATAGTTTGTTAGAGATGTATCCAGAATCAGATTTATATACTTTGTTTGTAACACCCGAGGCGAGAAAAAGGATAAAAAAGCTTTTCCCAAAAGTTAAAATATGTACATCTTGGAACCAATGGTTGGTAAAAAAAGAAAACGTAAATAAATATATTTCAATAATAAAATTGTGGTCCAATCATTATTGGCATAATTTAAATTTGAATGAATATGATTTGATAATATCTTCGTCTCATTCTTTTGGATCAAAAAATGTTACAAACTATGATGGAATTCATATCTCTTATGTTCATACTCCACCGAGATTTTTATATGATGAATTTTCTGAAATTGGGTGGGTCAAAAAAGGGTTAATAAGAATAATTTTGTCTCCGGTGTGGAACTATTTAAGAAAACTTGACATTGAGGGTTCAGAAAAACCGTTGATGGTGGCAAACTCAAAAAATGTAGCTGAAAGAATTGAAAAATATTATGGTAGGAAATCTTTAGTAATTTATCCGCCAGTAAAAATGAGTAGTTTGACTAAAAATACTACTAAAAAAGATTATTATGTATGTTTGTCAAGATTAGTAAAGCAGAAAGGCATAGATTTGGCGGTAAAAGTGTGTACTAAAAATAATTGGCGATTAATTGTAATAGGGAACGGTCCAGAGATAAAACAGCTTAGAAGAATTTCTGGCAAAAATGTTGTTTTCATGGAAAGTTGTAACGATAGACAAAAAAGGAAAATATTAAGAGAGGCAAAGGCATTGATATATTTGTCGATTGAAGAAGATTTTGGAATAGTACCAGTAGAATCAATGTCAGAGGGGACTCCGGTAATTGGTTTTGCTTGTGGTGGGGTTAAAGAGACGGTGGTTGAGGGAAAAGTTGGAATTTTGTTTTATGAACATACTGAACTTGGATTAGAAGAATCAATTAAGAAATTTAACCAGAAAAAATGGAATCAAGAAGTTTGTCGGAATCAGGCTAAGAAATTTAGCGAAAATATATTTACAAAAGAGTTAAGCGTATTAATAAAAAGTGAAACTAATCGTTTTTTAAATAGCGTGGATAAATGTGATTGCTGGGGGATATTGGTTAGTTGTTTGGGGTTGAATAGAACAGCAGAGAAAGTGATCAACTGGGCTGCTAATCAAGATAAAAAAAATGTTTTTTGTTGTGGGTTGAACGATGTGGTGTTGAGTCAAGAAAAGAAAGAAATAAAAAAGATTTTAGAAGAGGCTGATTTAATAGTACCAGACGGAATGCCCCTGGTTTGGAGAATTCGAAAACAGACTAAAAATCGTTTTGTCGGTCGTGTTTATGGACCTGATTTAATGCGATTAACATTAGGGAAATCAGTTAAGAATGAGGGCATAAAACATTTTTTACTTGGAGGAGCAGATGACAAAAAATTACAACTCTTAAGAGAACAAATAGAGAATGATTATTCGGGTGTTAATGTAGCAGGGCAATACTCACCATCATTTTGTATTGAATTTAAGAAGTCGGAAATTGATAAAATGGCGAGTTTAATCAAAAAGAGTAGGGCTAATATTATATGGTTGGGAATTGGGGCTGAAAAACAAATAAAATTGGCTAATGAATTAAGAAAAAGACTTGATAGCGGAGTGATTTTGACTGTAGGAGCAGCTTTTGATTTTTTGGCGGGGGTCAAAAACCAATGCCCTAAAAATATTAGGGATATAGGTGGAGAGTGGTTGTTTAGGTGGTTGTCTGAACCAAAAAGACTAACAAGAAGATATTTAAAAATTATTAGTTTTTATATTAAAAATAAAGGTAAATAAGTTTTATAATAAGTAATGAGTTTTGAGCCAAGAAAAATAATTGTTTTTGGGGCGGGCGGTTTTATTGGAAGCCATTTGGTGGGATTCCTGAAAAGAGAGAGGGATAATGTTTATGTAGTTGGAGTGGATATTAAATACCCGGAATATGCCGAAACAAAAGCGGATAAGTTTGTTTTAGCTGATTTGCGAGATCAAAGGTTAGTATCAGAGGTTTGCGGAGATGGTTTTGATGAAGCTTATCAATTAGCGGCCAATATGGGTGGGGCAGGATATTTGTTTACGGGTGAGAATGATGCTCAAGTAATGTATGATTCAGCGATGATTAACTTGAATATAGCTAATCAGTGTAAGGAAGGGAAAATTAAAAAAATATTTTTTTCATCTTCGGCTTGTATTTATCCAGTATTTAATCAGTTAAGTGAGAAATCACCTAAGTGTAGTGAGGATTCGGCTTATCCGGCAATGCCCGATAGCGAATATGGTTGGGAGAAAATTTTTAGTGAGAGACTCTATTTGGCTTTACATAAGAATTTTGGAGTCGATGTCAAAATTGCTAGGTTTCATAATATTTTTGGCCCTAAAGGGGCTTGGGATAATGGCAAAGAGAAAGCTCCGGCAGCAATATGTAGAAAAGTGGCTGAGGCGAAAAATGGGGAGATGGTTGATGTTTGGGGAGACGGAAAACAGACCAGATCATTTTTATATATTGATGAGTGTCTGGAAGGTGTAAACAGGTTGATGTTGCAGGATAAATTTGTGGGACCAGTGAACATTGGATCCGAAGAAATGGTTTCGATTGATGAACTAACAAAGATGGTGATAGGTATTTCTGGTAAAAAACTTGGAATTAAACATGTCTCTGGTCCAGTCGGGGTTAGAGGGAGAAACTCTGATAATAGATTGATTAGAAAAGAGTTGGGTTGGGAACCAAAACAAAGCTTAAAAATTGGTTTGAAAAAGACTTATAAATGGATAGAAGAGCAAGTTTATCTGAAAAATAAATGATTATAGTGGCATATTTTCGTTGATATATTGGAGATATTCTTCTTGGCCCGGTTGATTAAAAATGTTGTCTTGATGGGCTTTGAGATATGTTTGGCACTGGTCTTTTGAGTGAGAATATTTTTGGCAATTAATTGAAAGCTGGTTGATAGCGGCTTCTTTTTGGCCAACACTCCATAGAGCATTAGCTAGATCAACTTGATAAAAACCTGAATTTGGGACAAGCTTCACACTCAATCTAAAAAAATCAAGGGATTTGGTTTTATCATTATGGTAAATTTTAACGGCATAATTATAACTTTCTTTTGAAATTGGAATGGCGTATGTCGATGACATTTCGTTTTCATTGAAATTATTATTGATGTAATTCAAAACCCGTTTCATTTTAGTTGGATCATTGCTTTTTTTGATTTCTTCTATAAGTTTGGAGTAATATGGTAAAGATTCTTTGGGGTTTAAATCAAATAAATAATAATAATATTCCTCATTTTTAGGAAAAAGTATAATTTCAATTAATTTTTGATAAACAATTTCATTTTTGTTGAAGTATTTTAATGTGAAATCAAGATTTTTTTGCCAAATATTGCTTTTTGGGTCAGTTGAATTTATTATTCCGATTCGGGAATCAAGATTAAACGGATTAAAAAACAAACTGGTTTGATAATTGTTTTTTAAAAAAAAGTGGGTTGAGATTGTATCGAATATAAAAAATAAAAAACATAGAAGTGATAAACCTAATATTGTTGAAGAAGATTTTATTTCTTTATTTGGTTTGTCGATAAAAATGGGGGAATTATAGAAAATAAGATAAAGACTAATAATAAAAATACCCGGGGAGTTCCATGTGGGGTCTAAGAATGAATGAATAATGGCGATAATACTAGTAACAAAAAAAATGTTGTTTGTTTTTTTAGTCTTTGTTAATCCATAGTAGATGGTTGAGAAAAATAGAGCGGTAAACAATACTCCATTTTCACAAAGAAAATTAAGTATCGAATTGTGAGTTAAATTAGTGGTTATTTGCTGAGTTTGATATATTTTTCTGATTATGGGGAAGGTGTTGGGCCCGTTGCCAAAAAGTGGAGAAATAGAGAAACCTTTTAAGGCAATATTCCAATATTGACCTCTTTGTCCGGTGGGGGTTTTATCAAATTGACTTTGGTATTTTGGAGTTAACGAAATAATAAAAAATATTAAAGATAAGGTGATTATTAATGGTTTAATTATTTTTTGAATTTTGTGTTTTGGGTTTAGAAAAAATAAACCAATGACTACAGCAATTGCACCGGATCTGGAATGGGTAAGGATTAGTATTATAAAAAAGAATGAAAGGCTTAAGTAATTTAGATATTTTTGAGATTTTGATAAATTTGCACCAATATCAAAAATGATAAAAGGGAAGGTTAGTACTAATAGGTCAGCAAGATAACTATGACCATATATTTGTTTGATGACGTTGTCGCTTAAAGGAGATGTTCCCAAGCTAATTAAATTTAGCTTATCCAGTAAAAATACTATAGAGAAAATAGCCGTTGAGATTAGTAAGCCTTGTCGGAAATCTTTTGGAGAAATATTTTTTATCATAACAAGAGCCATAAGTAAGCAATTGATGAAGATAAAAATAAAAGAGTATGAACCGCCAAAATTCTTTGATAGAATGGTGGAAGTTAAAAAAAGTAAAACAAGTATTCCTAATAAAATAGTTGTTTTTTGTTTGAGTCTAAAATCTTCTTTTTTGATGAATATTGTATAGAATATAAGGATTGATGGTAGACTGTAAAAAAAAATGGATTCATTAAAATCGATAACTTTTCCTAGCAAAGGAAAGAGGAATAATATAATTAAAAAAAATATTTTTTCCATATTTAGGTATTTATTTTTGATTTTGTCGATACTTGTATTATTACCTGTTTATTTGATTTTGTCATTGTTAATTTTATGTTTTTCGGGTTTACCTATTTTCTATAGACAGTATCGTACTGGATTAAATGGCAAGAAATTTGAAATCTATAAATTTAGAACAATGGTTAAAAATGCTGAAGGAGATCAGCAGAGATTGAGTTACTTAAATGAAGCTGATGGTCCAGTTTTCAAAATTAGGAATGATCCAAGATTAACGGGTGTTGGCAAATTTTTGAGCCATTCTGGTTTGGATGAGCTGCCGCAGATTTTTAATGTTTTAAAAGGAGATATGAATTTGGTTGGTCCTAGACCATTACCCGTATCTGAAGCAAAAAAAATAAAGAAAGAAGTCAGAGTTAAAAGAGAAAGCATAAAACCTGGGGTATTATCGCCTTGGATATTAAATGGTTATCACCGATTATCTTTTGACAATTGGATGGAAAGCGATGTGATGTATGTCGAGGATAAGTCATTTTTTTTTGATTTAAAAATATTTTTGAAGTCATTTTTGTTTTTAGTCAAGTTGTTTTTTAAAACGATTAAGGAAACTTTGACAGTTTAAAATTGCTATAATTTTGGCACGATGAAACAAGTAGGAGAAGCTTCCTGGAAATTTTGGCTATTAAAATTTGGGTTGATTTTGAGTTTACTAATTTTGTTAGCAGTAACTTTAAGGTTAAGTGTGATTCAGGGGAAGTATTATAGTCAGGCGGCGAGAGATAACAAAATTCTGGAAACTTCAATTCCCGCCCCGCGAAGAGAAATAGTGGACAGAAAAGGAAGATTGGTGGCAAAAACTGTCTATCAATATTTTAAAGTTGATAATGAAAATAAAATTTATCAAAGAAGCGGAGATTTTGATGGCTATCAATTTGAAGGGAAGGATTTGTCTTATGAAATAAAAAGAGAATATCCTTATGGAGAGTCAATGTCGATGGTAACCGGATATGTGGGCAAAGTATCGGGTTCTGATATTAAGGAGAATAAGTGCGGGGTGAAATTTAATCAACATGATTTGGCGGGGAGAGGTGGAGTAGAAAGTTTTTTAGACTGTGACATAAGAGCAAAAAACGGTAAAAGAGTAATTGAGGTTGATGCTTTGGGAAATTATGTTAGAGAATTGGGGCGAGAAGAGCCGGAGATAAAATCTCCATTAGTTTTATCGGTTGATGCCTATTGGCAGGATAAAATTTATAATTTACTGAAAGGTAAAAAGGCGATAGTAATAATGAGTGAACCTAGTACAGGTAAAATTATTGCTTTGGTTTCCAGTCCGGCTTTTGACCCAAATGATTTTTCGGGACAAAATAATAAGGAAATAGCTAGTTATTTGGATGATAAAGATAATTTACCGTTACTTAATAGAGCGATTTCGGCTAGATATCATCCAGGTTCGGTATTTAAGATTACTATGGCAACGGCCGGTTTAGAAACGGGAGTAATTAATAAAACCACTTTGATAGAAGATACGGGGGTTTTGAAAGTTGGAGATTATACTTATAGAACTTGGAGCGGCAAATCTGATGGAATGGTGGATATTGTAAAAGCGATAAAACGGTCGAATGATATTTTTTTCTATAAGTTAGGGGAAATGTTGGGGGTGGATAATATAAAAAGATGGGCGATGAAATATGGTTTCGGGATAAAAACCGGAGTGGAGATTTCCGGAGAAGTGGAAGGGGTGGTGCCAGATGATGCTTGGAAAAGGAAAGTGAAAGGTGAACCGTGGTATTTGGGAAATACTTATCATATGTCTATTGGTCAAGGAGATTTGGATGTAACTCCGTTACAAGTGAATCAAATGACCAGTGTAATTGCTAATAAAGGAGTTAAATGTCAGATGAGTATTTTGAAGGATAAAAAATCTGAGTGTAAAAGTATTGGGATTAAAGAAAGTACTTGGTTAACGGTAATTGAAGGGATGAAAGAGGCTTGTAAGACTGGTGGTACAGCCTGGCCACTTTTTAATTTTAAGACGGAATTGGCGTGTAAAACAGGAACAGCAGAAGTTGGTGATGGAAGTAAAGATTCACATGCTTGGTTGACGGCTTTTGCTCCGGTGGATAGCCCGCAAATTTCTATTACGGTGATGGTAGAGCGGGGAGGCGAGGGAAGTGATGTGGCGGCACCAATTGTGGGGGATATATTAAAAGAATGGTTTAATGAACCGGATACGGTAGTGCCAAGATATAACACAAATAATGATGAAGGCGAATAAGTATGATAATCTGTCATTATTAATATTAATTAAAAAATTATGGCAAATTTTGGAGGGTTAAAATCAGTTATTAAAAGTATTATGGAATGGCGGAAAAAGAGAAAAGAGGAGAAGGAGGTTTTTAATATGCAGGCAACAGGAAGGTCAATAGTTAAGACTAGTTTTATGGATCATTCTTATATGAAGAGTCCGATACAGCAAATTGGTTTAGATAAAGGGGTGAAGCTGGGAACGAGTCAGTTTGGCAATGGAAATAAGACACCTACTAATAATAGATAAATTTGTGGTGGTGATTTTAGTTTGGAATAAATAGTGTGGTAAAATGCGGACATGGAAAATAAAGAAATGTTTTTTGGAAAAATTACAGAACCTTTTGTACGTTTTGGACAGTTACTAGATTTAGGGTGGTTAGTTAGTTTTGAAAGGGTTAATATAGACGATATTACGATTAGAGCTTTTAACGGTGATAATGATCATATGGGAAGAGTTGTTGTTATCCCTGGATATGAAGCAAAGCAAAATAGAGGTGCAAGTGGAGTTTTAGGTATTGCTTGTAGGGCAAGAAAAGAAGATGGTGTTTCGCGGGTTGTAATTAATGTACCTCAAAGAAGTCCAGAAGAAAGGTATCATCAGATTGTAATTAGATAATGCTTTGTCTAGTTGACAGAGGTGGTGTTATAGATAACAATGAAATTTAGTTTATAAAGTGGAAAGTTGAAAGTTTATGAGGTTTTTAAAAGGTTTATTAAAATAAAAAGAATGAAAAATCTATTAATAGTTGAGTCGCCGACAAAGGCAAAAACCATCGGAAAATATTTGGGAAAAGACTTTAAAGTAATTGCTACTGTGGGTCATTTAAGGGATTTGCCAAAAAATAAAATGGCGGTAGATATGGCTAAAGATTTTGAAGTTGAATATCAAATTGATGCAAAGAAAAAGAAGGTGGTTGAAGAGTTGGTTGAAGCGGCGAAAGAGGCAGAAGTAGTGTTGTTGGCGTCCGATCCTGATAGAGAAGGAGAGGCTATTTCGTGGCATGTGAAGTGGATATTGGAGTCGAAAGTAAAAAGTAAAAAGATAAAAGATATGATTACCAGGATCACGTTTCATGAGATTACTAAGGAGGCGGTTGAGGAGGCGTTGAAGAATTCAAGAGAGATTGATATGGATTTGGTCAATGCTCAACAGGCCAGACGAGTGCTGGATAGAGTGGTGGGTTATAGTTTATCACCGATTTTGTGGA
>CAZWUG010000004.1:0-28653 GCA_964637525.1 uncultured Gammaproteobacteria bacterium
TGTTGGCTAGAGCCATGTCGGGAATTTTGCCAAATTTAACTGAAAAAGAAAGTTTAGAGGTTACTAAAATTTATTCAATTACCGGTAATATTCCGCCGGGTGGTTCGCTGATTCGACAAAGACCGTTTAGGTCGCCGCATCACACAACTTCTCAAGTTGGCTTAATTGGTGGCGGAAGTAATCCCCGACCAGGTGAAGTTTCTTTAGCTCATCGAGGAGTTTTATTTTTGGATGAATTTCCAGAGTTTGGTAGAAATTCTTTAGAGGCGTTAAGGCAACCGCTTGAGGATGGATTGGTAAATATTTCGAGAGCAGCGGGATCAGTTACTTTTCCAGCACAATTTATGTTGGTAGCAGCAGCCAATCCTTGCCCGTGTGGGTATTTAGGTGATCTCAAAAAAGAATGTAAATGTGGCAGTTTCCAAATTCTGAATTATCGGAAAAAGTTATCAGGACCAATAATGGATCGAATTGATATACATTTGACTGTGCCAGCTGTGGATGTAAATCACTTAATGATAGGTAAAAATGAAATTAATAATAATGAAAAATCAGAAATTATCAAAAAACGAGTAATGGGGGCAAGAAAAATTCAAAGTGAAAGATTTAAAAATTTGAATCATATTCACAGTAATTCAGATATGAAAAATAAACACTTGAAGGAATTTGCTAATTTAACCGGCGGAGCTAATTTGTTGCTAAAACAAGCAGTAAATAAATTTAATTTGTCAGCCAGAGTTTATTTTCGATTAATAAAAGTGGCTAGAACTATTGCTGATTTGGACAAGAGCGGTGAAATACAGGAGAACCATATTGCCGAAGCGTTGCAGTATAGAGTTAAATCAGAAGATTAGTTATTAGCTAGTAGCTAATAGTAACTAGCAAAAGAATTATGTTTGAAGATAAAACCAAAAATTATAAAAAAGGCAAGGAAGGGGAAGAAATTGCCAGAGAGTTTTTGATTGAAAAAGGGTTTAAATTAATCCAATCGAATTACTCTAATGATTTAGGTGAAATTGATTTGATAATGTCAGATAAAGATTGGTTGGTGTTTGTGGAAGTAAAATTAAAATTTGGGGATAAATACGGAACTCCGGAAGAAATGATTAATAAAAATAAATTGAGACAAATTAGACGAGTGGCCGAGTCATTTTTGGTATTAGAATCCCCGACGGCTAAAATATTTTCTAAATATAGAATAGATGCGGTGTGTATAGTATTGAACGAGGATAAAACGGTTAGAAGTATAAAATGTTATGAAAATTTATATTAAAAAACCCACCTATTCCAATAAATTGGAATTTCCTCCCTTAAAAAGGGAGGCTTTAATAGTTGCCCTTATTAAGGGAAATGTCACGACCTTGCCTGCCGGCAGGCAGGAGTGACAAAGGGTTTGATTATATGAACGAATGGAAGAAGTGGCCGATAAAGATAATTGAGAAAAAAGATTTTCCGGAAAGTTTGATTGAAATTAGAAATTGTCCGGAAAAACTTTATTATAGAGGTGAATGGAAGAATAATTTATTTGATAAAGTGGTGGCGATTGTGGGCAGCCGACAAATTACCAGATATGGCAGAGAGGTGGTGGATAAAATAACGCCAGAAATAGTTTCTAAAAAAGCAACTGTAATTTCCGGTTTTATGTATGGGGTAGATACTGAATCTCATAAAAAATGTTTGGAGTATGGAGGGAAAACAATGGCGGTTTTGGGGAGCGGTTTAGATGAAATATACCCTAAAGATAATGATAATTTATATACTGAAATACTTAAAAATGATGGATTAGTAATATCGGAATATGAACCCAACTTTAAAGCAACAAATTGGACTTTCCCTCAGCGTAACAGAATAGTTTCAGGATTAGTAACGGTAGCAATTGTCGTGATAGAGGCGGGAATAAAATCAGGAAGTTTGATTACAGCAAAATTAGGATTGGAACAAAAAAGAAAAATATTAGCAGTACCTGGACCGATAAATTCCAAAACTTCTGAAGGAACAAATTGGTTAATCAAAACTGGCAGTGCCAAAATTCTGACTGAGCCAATTGATATTTTTGAAGATAAAATTGCTATGCCAAATCAAGAAAATTTATTTAAGGATTATAGTAATTTAAATGATTTAGAAAGAACAATAATTAATTTATTAGAAAATGAAGCAATGACTATTGATGAACTGTGTCAAATGATTAAAAGAAATATTACTGAAATATCGACTACATTATCGATGATGCTGATGAAAGATTTGCTAATAGAAGAAGATGGAAAATTTTATATCTCTTAGAGATAGTTGGTCCAATCAGAAATAGGAGCAACATTGCCACAAACAAAATTAATGCCGTAAAGGACGATAGCCGGTAACAAGAGTAAAAATATTATTTTAACTGATTTTTTATTAAGAAATTTTTGGAAAGCAAGCAAGAGAAATGGATAAACCGGAGCAATGTAACGGCTGATGTCGCGGTGGGCAACCAACAAAGTAGCTAAAAGAAAGACTAGAGGAAAAATAGCAACAATATCGAATTTATATTTTTTTATTAGCCGATAAACACCATAAACAGCGATAAAAAAGATATAAATGATATCTTCTAACCAAATAGTGTTGATCCAAGATTTAGTGCTGATAAAAACTAAATAGGGCAAAAAATTTAAATGAAAGTTATCCCCACTTTGGAAATAAGCCAGGAAGTTGCCGGTTTGAAGAGAATAAAGATAAAAAATGGCTAAAATTGTGATTGGAGTTAATAAATAAGGATAATATTTTTTGATAATTAGATCGAGTTTTTTTGTCTTTATTAATTCATAAATAGCCATAACAGCATAAGACAAAGTTAATAAGGCTGCCGGTGTTTTGAAAGCTTGGGCAACAGCAGCAAAAATGGCTGAAAGCCAAATCTTATCTTTTTTGAAAAAGAAAATTGAAGCAATGAGACTGGCTAAAAACCAGGTTTCCGGAGCACCGACTGAACGGAGGACAAAAAACCGAGCCGGGAAAAATAAAAATAAAAGAGTAAGCCAAAAAGCTTTTTTTTGTTTTAGGAAAAGTTGGAAAAATTCAAAGAGAATTAAACTTAAAAAAATTGAGCCTAAAAGAGTGGAAAATAACATGGCTTTGGGGCCGGTAGTAAAGTTGTTGAAAAATTTAATTAAAATTGGGAATCCCGGGAAATGAGCCGGATAGTATTCTAATGGCAATGGCAAGGAGAAATTTGGACCGATACAATCTTTGATATAGCCACATTTAGCAATAACCATATAATTTGGCCCATCGTAATTAGAAAAGACAGTTTCAAGCGAAACATCATTAAAACCAATTTTTCCGGGGATATTTAAATAAAAACAGAGCCAGAAAAGTAATGAAGAAAGAACAGTTAAAATAATTAGCTTAAAATGTGGCTTATATTTGGTAAAATACATCTGACTTATTTTACAACAATTTAGGCCCTATCGTCTAACGGTTAGGACATCAGGTTCTCATCCTGGTAATCGGAGTTCGATTCTCCGTAGGGTCACAATTATCGTCAGGTTCAGTTTGACCCGTATGCCTGAGCAAATAATCCCTATCTTGTTGGACAATTTTTTGTTTTTTCTTGGAAAAATGTTTCAAGAGCCTTGAAGACATTTTTATAGATTGTTAGGTTTAACGAAAGTTTTGGGATGTTTTTCCAACCAGTATTTGATTAATTAATTTGAGTTTTTGATTTAGTTTTAATCCTTGATGGAGTCGAACTTTATCCTTCAAGTGAGCAAAAGCTACTTTCTAAAGAATTATTGGTGTTTAGGAACTTAAGCGGTATTGTTTTGAGAGTTTTTGGTAAGTAAAAAGATAAAGCAAATTAGTTCTTAAACCCTGTCTTTCCTTCAAACAAAGAGTTTGGGCTATTATTTTACTAAGAGTTAATTTTGTCAATCTTGAAAAGGTGATTCAATAAGATAAAATTCTTTTTTAGAACTGTCCAGTCTAGCTTTAACCCCTAAGGGTAATATAACTTGTGGGTCTGTGTGTCCAAAATTCATATTGGTAACAATTGTTAAATTACTGTTTCCAAACTCATTTTTAACTATATCAATTATAGTTTCATCGAGTAATTGTTTCTCTTTAATAGAGTAATCTCTAGAACGTCCGAATATTAAAGCAGAAATTTGATTTAAAACACCTTGAATACCATAATTTCTCAACATATATTTAACCTGATCAATACCCGGTTTTTCTTCTGAAGTCTCTAAAAATAGTATTTTTTTTTGCCAAAAATCATTAGAAAACCAAAATAAAGTTCCTTTTATAAATTCTAAAACTTCTATACATCCTCCAAATAATTGTCCTTCAACTAAGCCTTTTCCTTGAAGCCAATGATAATCATCTGTTCTTTTAATTTTGTTCGTTTTCCCGATATTTTTTAGTGTACTCCAGTCTGGATAACCTTCGGTGTAAAAAGAAAATTTTGGATAGATATAATTTTCAAAATTAACATCTCCTAAAAGAAAATTTTTTAAATAAAGTTGGTATTGGTCTCCAAGATTTTTAGCTTGAGAAAATCCGGACATAATACAAGGACCATTAAAAGTTACTATTCCATTAAAATTATAAAAAGTTGTCAAAATAGTAGTATCTGAATAACCCATTAAAAATTTAGGGTTTTTTATGGCAATTTCTTTATTAAGATAAGGCAATAATCTAACACAGTCATCTCCACCAATAGTCGCAATTATGGCTTTTACTTCTGGATCTGCAAAAGCTTTATTTAAATCATTTGCCCTAAACTGTGGATTATTATGTAAAAAATTTGCATCAGCTTTAGCGCTAGGATATTCTTTTATTTTAAAACCAAGATCTTGAATATACTTAATTCCATTTTGATAAACACCAGTATAAATACTAGGACCACCCCACGATGGGGAAACAATAGCTATTGTGTCGCCGATTTTAATTCTTGGAACTTTAATTATAGACATACATTTATTGTAACATTGCGATTAATCGTTTAATTTCTATAAAATCGTTATTAGATAACATCTAAAACTACTGCTTTCACAATAATCGCGATTGGGAATTTCAAAATGCCTTTTTTATACTGTCTTATTTACGCACGGGATAAGATATTTCAAAATACAGTGTTATAGTGACTAAAGGGTTCCAGACCCCGTTGATTCACAAACTGTTCTAATGATTACCGTTGGCACAGACCTGAAAGATTTATAGTTTATACAGGGTGCCTTCCGGGGCGGTGGCGTTCATGAATTCAGAGCCAGCCGGGACATCATGGCCGTCATAAACTATTTTTCTAAAGATAAGTGAATTTCCGGATAGTTCAAATACATGATAGCCGGCAGACTCGTTCTGACCGTAGAGCATAAGCATATTTCCCGACTGCTTCCAGGTATATGATGATGTTTTGGTGGTGCAACTACCGTCTTGGTTGAGAGTTATCTCAAAATCATTAGTCCGGGTTTTTAGCAGGTCCTGGCCGTATTTGTTGGTCAAGACCCCCCGCCAGCTAGTGCCGCTCAAATCAAGACTGGGGTTATCAGACAGGTTTTTATTGTTGCTTGAGTCTGCAGGGTTATTTTCAGCTGTCGGAGATGGATTCCCAAGTTTGAGGGCGGCTTCGATGGTTTGGGTGGTTTCAGGATCGGAAGGGAGATTAGTGTCACTCAGCCACTTATCAACTTCACCGGGGTCAATTTTTGAGATATAAACCGGGCTTTTATATTTTTTAATATTGGTAAATTTTTGGTTTTGGTCAATGGTTAGAGCTGGTATTTCAATGCCGATAATTTTGCCTTCCTGGGCAGTGCTATTAAGTTGTTCAGCGGTGAAACTGAGGGCGTTTAACTTTTCAATTCCTTTTGACAGGTTGCCGGGAAGAGTGGTGATAGTTAATATTCCAGACAGTGGTTCGGTGGCTTTTCTGGTATCACTGGCTAGCGTAGAAATTTTATTGTGGTTTCCAAGGGCAATTTTGGCGCCATCATCAACAATCTCCAGGGTTAAGTCGGCACCGCTGACAATTAGAGAAACTTGGGATAGAGTTGATCCGGAAAAAATAGTCGAGGAACCACCAGTCAGGGCGGTGGTGCCAACAAACCCGGCTATTTTACAACCGTCTTTGATGGTGACGGCACTGGTTTCGAGTTTTTGGAAGGTGTCTCCGGCATCATTCCAAGCGTCGGCTGTAACCTGGTCCTGATCTTGATTTAAGATCATTTGAGCTCTTTTGGCATCTACGCCCAAATACTTGGCCAGGGTGGCGATTTTTTTACCGGCGGGGGCACTGTCAAAAATGTTTGAAATCTCGTTTCGATCATAAGCGGAGACTGGTTTTATCAGGTTAATACTAACTTCCTGAACCGGGAGGGTGTTAGCTTTTGTTTCAAGGTCGCGGGCTTGATTTTCCAGTGTTTGCCAGTCGCTGATTATATCGGCTATCTCCTGCTTCCATTTGTCAGAAGAATCAAAGTTTTGGGCGTGGGTCAAAACATTATCGGTTCGATATCTTAGGGCTAAATATTGGGTTGAGGTTTTCAGAGTCAGATTTAAGACTGCTTGCTCCTGGCGCTCAATCCCCTGTTTTGACGAGAGAAAGAAAAAGGCACCTGTGCCGAGAATTAATAAAAATAACAAAATAGCTATAATCTTTTTCATAAGGTTTGATTAATAAATTTGACCATGATTTTGGTTTAATTATATCAGAGAGATTTTTTACAATAAATTGCTGATGGTTAAAGGAAGCCGGGTAATGGGACCCTTTTTATATTTTTGGGGGGTTGACAATTAGTCAATTGAGAGCAGTCAGTTTTTTGGGGATATCTGCCAGCTGGTCGTATTCCACCAACTGATGGGCCAGTTGGGCAATGCAGGAGGTGTAACGCCGGTCTTTTTTACCACGATAAGTTTTTTACCTCTGGCCAAGGAGTAACCATGATTACTGTTGATAATATCAGGTGTCGCCAACTTCAAAGCTTGGTTAGCTGCTGCGATGACAAATAAATGGCTTCGAACCCATGTCTCTCATCAGTCTTCTGACTCGTTTGTGGTTCATCAGAAACTGCTCTCGATGTAATTGTTCCATTATTTTCCTGATGCCATAGGATTACCAGTGCAGAGCAAAACTCGGACTCCTAGAGTCTCACAATGCCTAATGGCGGATTCAGATTGGATTTCATAGCCATTGGTGTGTTCAGTTGGATCTCTGGTGATAATAAAAACTTTGATTCCTCTCTCGACTAACCTTGTTAAGATCGGCTCAAAGAGTTTCATCCGTAGGACATTGGGCTCACACACTCAGCTCTTTTTTGATTACTTGCCAGAAGTCGAGGACCGGGTGGATTTCTTTTAACTGTTTTGTTCGAATAACAGAGAAATTGTTATATAAAGTGCCATTAGTAAATAAATTATGGATAAATCGGGCAGAATTGGTCGTACCGAAAGGAAGCTGAACTCCTCTGCTAAACTCAGAAAGTAAATCGTTTCGCCGGAGATAATTTAAATTGTCATATTCTTGCCGCCCGACCGGTTGAGCAAAAAATATGAAGGAGCCACCGATTGAATCATTTCTAAGGAGAGCCTTAAAAGCTTGTTCACTAGGTTTGGTAATTTCAGCGGCAATGATATTTTTTTGATAAACGTTTTCATATAAGTCAACTACATTTTGATAGTTTTCGGAGGTATATAAGGTAACGTGTTTTTGGGTTCTGATGTAGATAATAAAACTGTCGGTGAACGGAGCTTGACGACAGATAATATGAAAGTGATAACGGTTGGATAATTTATGGAGTTTGTCGATAAGTTTAATAAAATAATTCATGCCGACGGCGGCTCCAGAAATAGGAATAATAATATTTATAGGAGTGTTTGATTGAGGATTATATTGGTCAATTCTAGACTGAATTTGATTTGGATCTAAACTTTGGCTAAGTAAAGGACTTACAGGGTAATAAGAGATTACAAATTTAATTGGTTTGAGTTTAGTTAATTTCCCATATTTTTGAAGTTCGTCGGCAACGTATTGACTGGAAACAAAAATTAAATCCGCAACATCGACATACCAAATAAACTGAGGAGAATCGTCGGTAACTTGGACAATTAATTTGATCTCAAGATTTAATTCTTTTTCTAATTGTGATTTTATAACCCCAATTTGATAGGCTAAACCAAAGTGAGTGGCAAGTACGATTATTTTTGTGGGTTGATTAGGGAGAGATTTAATAAGTGAAGTAAATTCTAAAAAAATATTTTCGGGATGAGATTTTAAAAATTTTCGATAGAATTTAGTAAAAACTCTTTGGGGAGTACCTTGTTGAATCCACTCCATGACCCAACGTAAAAAAACGTTGATACTAGTAAGTCGGTGAATATATTCAATACTAGGATCAGTTGGAGCAAAAACAACTGAATCATAATCTGAAGGAAGTCCGTCTTTGAGAGCATCAGTAACTCTTAAATGACCAAGTCCGGCGGGAGCATATGTAAATACAACTAATGGCTTTGACATATAATAGTGTAACGAAAATAGATCTAAAATTATAGTTGAATTTTAAAAAAGTAGTGATACAATTTTGTTCCTTAATAATACTAAGATCTATTTGCGATCTGGATGTTTATTAATGGTGGTTGCACTTTGACAACAAGTCAAAGTTTTTGCTTGATTGTATATATTTGATATATACAAGATTATGACAAGGAGGTTGCGGCACATGACGAGGATTGAGGTAACCAACGACCTGATGGGAGAGCTCGCACTACAGGAGAGAGGGAGGATTTTAGCTCCAGGAAGAATTTCTGAATGGAATGGCCAATATTTTGACGGCACTCCCAAAACGCTTCATCACACTGGAAGATCAGCGGAAACGGAAGTCTTCATGACCGCTTATCTGAAAGTGGCATCGAAGAACCCGTCCGGCGATTATCGTTGGATTCCCGTCTTATTGACGGATGTCGAAACAACCGTGAACAGTTGGGAGCGCAAGGAAATTATGGGCTCCTTGGGAGAGACGGTCGACAGATGTTGCCGACACGAAACCTTCCGTCTGGTGATTTATCAGGGGGAAACATATATCATGCCGACACCAATAGGCATCAAGATTATGACTGATGCCGGTAGGCAAATAATGCCCTAAACCGGTGCTGAACAAAAACTAAGACTTAGGTCAATCCCCACACCAGGAATTTGGTTAATGTCGTGAGACATGAATCAAATTTTAAGTGTGGGGTATTTTTTTTGAGAAAATCTTATTTTAGCTTTAAAAGTATCCTATAATTATTGACAAAATGATATTTTGATGATAAAATGGAAACGTATCAAAAATTAGCCAAATGCGGCTTTTATATAGATATAACTGAACTTTTAAATAATGTAGGAGGAGAAAACAATGACAACGGTGTTGATCTACACTTCGATCCTGGGGATTATATCCTTGGCTTATTTTAAGCTAGTAAAAAAAATTCCGGATTACCAAATTCCCAGATTCCGTCTAGTAGACATCCACAAATGGAATATCCGGTTGTCCAGAGTTTTTCTTTGGATAATAATACCGATCTTTCTGGGATTAATAACCTTCATGGTTGAAGGAAATCTTCCTTTTCCGGAAACACCTTCCCTCCCGCATGTGTATGCGATGATTATTCTTCCGATGATGTATATCGGATTTATACTCAAAATACTGCTCTCTGTTAAGGAGAGTAAGGGTTGGTGTTTGAAATTGGGGGTCAATAAGACTCAACTGATTCCAGCACTAGTTGTGGTTCTTCTGGGTATTTATGTAAAGCTGGTAGAGCTTAAAGACAACTAAAAAAGAACCAACTACCGGGCGAGGTAAGGATGAATGCCTAACGGCACACCCTCTACTCTCTCCCGGTTTTTTAATAGAAAAATTTTAAGTTTATAATAATTACATATGAAATTTAGTAAAAATGTCTATGAAGTAGTAAAAATGATTCCTAAAGGCAAAGTAATGACTTATAAATCAGTGGCGAAAAAGTTAAGTTCAAAAGCTTATCGGGCGGTGGGGAATGCCCTGAGAAATAATCCTGACCCGGAGAATATCCCCTGCCATCGAGTAATCAGAAGTGATAGAAAAATTGGCGGATATTTTGGTCATATTGATGATTATCTATCAAAAGAAAAAGAAATGAAATTAAAAAATGAGGGAGTGAAAATAAGAGATGGAAAAGTGGATAAATTTTGGGTTATACTCTAACTCATGCAAAAAAGAATAAACTGGTGGTGGATTGGGGTGGGAGTTCTATGGTTAGTTTTGATAATAGTAGGGGTAGTCTATTTTAATTACAATAAAATGGTAGTTAAGCCAAACAAATCGAAACCTGCTGCTGAAATCAGACCAACAGCCACACCAACACCAGACCCGTTAGCGGCTTACTCAATTTTATTGTTGGGTTATGGTGGAGGCAAACATGAAGGAGGACTATTGACCGATTCAATCATGCTGGCAGAAATTGTGCCTCATGAAGAAAAAGTTAGATTAATTTCAATTCCCAGGGATTTATGGGTACCAATTTTAATAAGCGGGGAGGAAGTGCAGAATAAAAAAATAAATGAGGCTTATGTGATTGGAACTGACGATAAAAAATATCCTAATAAAAAAGCGGAGTTTACCGGAGAGGCCGGCGGAGGAGAAATGGCTAAATATGCAGTAGAGCAAGTAACAGGGATTAAACCTAATTATTTTGCCGCCATTGATTTTGACGGATTTATAAAAATTATTGATAGTTTAGGTGGAATTGATATAAAGGTAGCCAGAACATTTGATGATCCATATTACCCAATTGAAGAAAATATAAATGATTTATGCGGCAAATCGGAAGAAGAAGTGAAAGCATTGGAAGCAACCATGTCGGGAGATAAGCTGGATCAACAATTTACCTGCAGATATGAAAATTTATATTTCGATAAGGGAATTCAACACATGAATGGCGTAACGGCACTGAAATATGCCAGATCACGACACTCAAGTATAGATGGAGGTGATTTTAACCGAGCTGAAAGGCAAAAATTAGTGGTAACAGCCATTAGAGATAAAGTGATGAATATTGGATTTATTTCTAAAATTGGGCCAACAATTCAAACTTTAACTAAACATATTACGACTGATATTGATTTTAGTAAAATGAGTGAGCTGATAACAAAAATACCGGAAGTGGCTGAATATAAGGTAGTTTCGATTGCGCTGACCGATGCAAATGTCTTGGAAAATGCTAAAGCCAGTACGGGTCAGTTTATTTTATCCCCAAAAAAGGGTGAGGATGATTTTTCTGAAATTGAAGAGTTTATTAAAAATGACGGAGTGGTTGTGCCGACTCTAACAGTAACGCCAACAATTAAATCAAAAATCTGATACAATACTTAGTCTTTAAATTAGAAAATAATAAACAAAATGAAAAATTTTAGTAATGACCGGGGATTTAAAAATTTTAGCAACAGAAGTTTTGGCGGCGGCGGAAGCAGAGGCCAGAGTTTTGGGGGCGGCGGCAATAGAGGCGGATTTGACAGAAATCGAGAAGATCGTCAGATGTTTTCGGCTATTTGCGATAAATGCGGAGCCGAATGTGAATTACCTTTTAGACCAACCGGTGAAAAACCTGTTTACTGCAGCAACTGTTTTGAAAAAACCAGCGGTCGGGAAGGCGGAAGTGAAAGAAGTTTTGGTGGAGGAAACCGAGACTTTGGCGGTAATAAGCGAAGATTTGAACCTAGAGATACAAAAGATTACAGCCAAGAAAATACCAGAGCTGAGTTAGAAATGGTTAATCAAAAACTTGATAAGATTTTGGCTATTTTAAATTCTCAAAAAGTTAATCCTGTAGTGGAAATTAAGAAAATTAAAAAAGCCAAGAAAATTGAAGCTCCGGCAGAAACTCAGGAATAAAAATATAAATTTGTTTGATTTTAAAACTCCCCTTAATTGGGGAGTTTTTGGTTGAAGATGGAAGGAGGTTTTAACCCAACCAAGCTGGGTTGTGGGTGTTTATAAACCAAAAATAAAATCTAAATTTGAAATTGACCACTTTGGTAGAGAATTATAGTTTTACCGGATTTGAGGGTGGCGGTGACTACCCTATCGGAGGTAGCGATAATGTCAGTATGAACAGAAGAATCATTGTAGCCTAAATCGTCCCAATCTTTTGGTGATAATTTATTTAACTTGCCATTAAAAGTGTCTTTGTAAGAAGCACCAAGAGCAATGTGGGTATTGCCGAACGGACCGCCAAAATTTTCATCGTACAAAGTTTCAGCCATGAATTTATTAATTTTGGAAAAACGTTTGTCAGTGAGAGAAAACTCCCCTATTTTGTCACTGTTGGGAGTTTTAATAAGTTGTTGAAGATACTTTTGGCCATAACCGGCGACTGCTTTGACGACCAAGCCATCTTTAAATGTGAGACGAATATTTTTGATTAAGTTACCCTGACGATAAAGCGGCTGATCAAAATAAATAAAACCATTGGTTCCCCGCCAATCAGGAGAAGTGAAGATTTCAAAACTGGGAATATTACGGCCACCACCACCAAGCCACTGACGATTTTGGCCGATAGTAATATTTAAATTGGTATCTTTGGCTTTAATATTAAGTTTAACTATTTCTAATTTATTTAATTTTTGACGGATCTTTTCTGATTTATGAGAAACCCGTTGCCATTTTTTAACCGGATCAGAATAATTGAGAAAACAGGCTTTGATAACTTGTTGCCAAGCTTGGCGTAAAGTTAGTTTGGCTTCTGTAGCCATGGCCGGGGTAGGAAATAAGCCAATAGTCCAAGTTAATTTGCCTTTATTTTCTTTTTGATCGCGCCAATCTTTGTAGGGTTTAAAAACCAGGTTGCGTTCCATAATCAGACGGGGATCGATACTTTCCAATTCATGATAATTAGTTTCGGCCAAAACCATGAGAAAATGATCGGCTTGTTTGATACGGCCTTTAAGAAAAGTGGCGGGGAAAAATTTAAGTTGATCAGGAGAGGCCAATTGATAAAATTCCCGAGACATTTCATCGGGCAAATATTGAATTATAGGGTGAGCCCGACTTTTGAGAACAGAGCGCTGAAGAGAAACTAAAAGAGGTTTGGCAGACTCAGGTACTTGAAGAAAAACGACTTCACCGGGTTTAACCCCCCTACCGCTATTTAGAGCAAAATTAACTAAAACATCGGCATATTTATCCAGAATTTTAGTTGACGGACGGTACATAAATTATTGGCTAATAATAGCTAAAACTTCATCACGTTTTTGTTCCATTAGGGCTTGACTGGTGGCTTCGAGATTAAGACGAAGAAGCGGTTCAGTGTTGGAAGAGCGAAGATTGAAACGCCAATCTCCCAGTTCAAAGGTCAAACCATCCATTTTTTCAATTGGGGAAATAACTTTGGGAGCATAAGTGGCTTCGATTTTGGCTAAAACTTGGGGAACATCAGCAACTTTATTGTTGATTTCGCCGGAAATAAAATATTTTGACATCAGTTCATCAACTAAAGTTTCCAGTGATTTTTCAGAATTGGATAAGAAATCCAAAAGATAGATAAGACTAACAGTGCCGGTGTCGCAAAGGAAAAATTCTTTGTAATAATAATGACCGGAAATTTCTCCGCCAAAATAGGCGTTTTCTGCTTTCATTCGAGCTTTGATATGAGTATGACCGACACGATTGGCCAATGGAGTGCCGCCGTTGGCAATGACAGTGTCAGGAACTGCCCTGGAAGCACGAATGTCATAAACAATAGAACAGCCAGGATATTTTTGAAGAAAATAACGAGACAGGATGGCCGTTAAAAAGTCGCCGGAAATAAAACGGCCACGACTGTCGATCACAAAGAAGCGATCACCGTCAGGATCGAACATGACACCTAAATTTGCACCCTGAAGAGGAACTTGTTTTTGGATTTCCACCCGATTAATTTCTAGGAGCGGATCGCCGCCGTGATTGGGAAAATTACCATCAACATCCCAATACATAGGGATAAAATCAATTGTAGGCAACTTGCTTTTTAAAATTTCCAGAATCGGACCAACCATACCATTGGCAGGATCGGCAATTACTTTAAAATGTTTAAACCCGGAAACGTCAACCAGACTAAGAGCGTAATCAACAAATTCGTTAATGACGTTAATTTTTTCCACCTGACCGAAAGTGGTTGAATCAGCGGGTAAATCATCGGCTAAAATCCATTCTTTGATTTCTTTAATACCGGCATCGCCGGACAAAAGTTCAGGGATTTTTTTGACCATTTTAAAACCGGTATATTCCTTGGGATTATGACTGGCAGTAACAGAAATTCCGGGTAAATCACGCGTTTGACAGGCGTAATAGAAGATATCGGTGGAGGCCATATCAATATCGACTACGCTGACACCAACTTTAGTTAAACCGTCAATTAGGGCGTTTTTCATAGATTCACCGGAAATCCGGCCATCACGGGCAACAATGACTTTGGGAGGGAAATTTAGGTATTTGGCAAATCCCCGACCAATACTTTGGGCAAGTTTCTCGTCAGCCTGAGTCGGATAAACACCACGAATATCATAAGATTTAAAAATGGAGGTATCAATATTCATAAAATAAATTTAACTGATAATGGGAATTTAAGGTAAGGATAACATACTTTAGAACAAAACCCACCCTTACCCTTCCCTTGACCAGGAGGGGTAAAACACAATATTTTTTGATAAAATCTACTCATGGATCAAATTAACTACGATGATTTTGCCAAAGTGGAATTTAGAGTTGGTGAGACAAAAGAAGCAGTGGCGGTTGAGGGTTCAGAAAAACTATTGAGACTTGAAGTAGATTTTGGTGAAGAAAATTTACGGACAGTATTTTCGGGAATTAAACAATGGTATTCTCCGGCTGATTTGATAGGTAGAAAAACAGTGTTTGTAACCAACATTGTCCCCAGGAAAATTATGGGTGAAGAATCGCAAGCGATGATTTTTGGCGCCGAGGATGAAAACGGCGAAAATATGAGTCTATTATTTTTAGACAAAGATTTACCGGTTGGCAGTAAGGTTTTTTAAAATGAAAATAGTTGAAGAATTAAAAAAACTTGTTTTTGATTCGGTCAAAAAAGCCGGATTTAAAACCAGTTTGGAAGAAATAAAACTGGAACATCCAAGTGATGCAAATTTTGGGGATTATTCGACGAATACGGCGATGGTTTTAGCTAAAGAAGAAAAGAAAAATCCCAGAGATTTAGCGGCTTTGGTTTGCCAGACAATTAATTTGTCAGACAATCAGTTAGTAGAAAAAGTGGCAGTAGCCGGAGCCGGATTTATAAATTTTTATTTGAAACCGGAAGTAATGATTGAAGCAGCAGAGACAATAAATTATGAGGTGGAATTTAGAAATAAATTGAGTCAATATGGTCAAAATAAAACGATGGTGATTGATTATTCGGCGCCAAATATCGCTAAACCTTTTGGAATTGGACATTTGAGGTCGACTAATATTGGTCAGTCTATTTACAATATTTACAAAATGTTGGGATGGAATTGTATTGGAGATAATCATATCGGCGATTGGGGAACACAATACGGAAAGTTAACTGCGGCAATCGTTAGGGCTCAAAACAATGATTCAAGATTTAAAATTAATGACAATTTTGAACTGGGAAAATTGACGGTTGAAGATTTGGAAAAACTTTATGTAATTTTTCATAAAGAGGCAGAAAAAGATGAGACATTGATTGATGAAGGCCGAGAATATTTTGCTAAATTAGAAAATGGTGACAAAGAGGCCCGGGAGATATGGCAAAAATGTATTGATATTTCCCTGCTGGAGTTTGACAGGGTTTATCAAATGTTAGGAGTTCATATAGATTTTGTCCACGGCGAAAGTTTTTATGAAAATAGGTTGCCGGAGGTAATGAGAGAAATTGAAGCTAAAGGAATTACCAAAAAAAGTGAGGGAGCGGTGATTGTAGAACTGGAGGGAATGCTACCGGCAATGTTGAAAAAATCAAACGGAACAACAACCTATTTCACCCGAGATATGGCGACAATTAAATATAGAATAGAAAATTGGGATCCGGATTTGATTATTTATGAAGTCGGGGTGGATCAGCAATTACATTTTAGACAGGTATTTGAGACGGCAAAATTGATGGGTTGGTGGCCAAAAATGGGAATGGTACACGTAGCCCATGGATTAATTCGCTGGCCAAGGGGGAAATTTTCAACCAGAAAGGGGGAGACGATTCATTTGTCGGAGGTAATTGATAAAGCCATGGAAGAGGCGAAAAAAATTGCCGAAAAAAGCAGTGTAAATAAAGATTTGACGGCAGCTGAAAAAGAAGAGATGATAAAAGCGGTGGCTTTGGGAGCAATTAAGTTTAGTGACTTATCGTCTGATCCACGAAAAGATGTGATTTTTGATTGGGATAAAATTATGAGTTTAGACGGAGATTCAGGGCCATATTTGCAATATACTTATGCCAGATGTAAAAGTGTTTTGAATAAAACATCAATTAAAGAGCAAAAAAATATTAACAGAATACCGGAAAGTATTAATCCTGATGAAATGATGCTGATTCGAGAGTTCTATAAATTTGAAGAAAAAATAGTTGAAGCAGGGACGCGATTTTCCCCATCAGTAATCGCTGAATATATTTTAAGTGTAGCCAGAAAATACAACGAATTTTATGCCAAAAATAGAATCATTGATCAAAACGAAGAAGTGTGGAGAATTTTTTTGACTAAAGTAACGGCCAGTATTATTGAGACAGGATTGGACTTGTTAGGAATAGAAACTGTAGAAAAAATGTAGACTTATGATATGATTGCCTCATGAATGAAAAAAGAGGTAATCCTATAACTAGATTTTTAGATCGGATAGATGCTTTAATCCCAGAGGATCCAGTGACGGGCGAGGCAAGAAGAATAAGGTTAGGAGCAGAATTATTAAAAGGACAAAGCGGAAGCGGAGTATCGAGAAAGGATATTCCAAAAGTATTGGGGATATTGGCAGATAAAGATGGTAAGGGCCTGGTGGTAGAGCGTAGCCCAGATCAGGTTTCCGCCACTATTAAAGGGGAAAAGGTGGCTGTTTGGGGAATTGATCAAACCGGAGAATTAAGAGTGTCTTTTGGAGGGGAAGAAAGTGTAGTTCATGATCCAAGTGGTGTTGGTGATATCTTAATCAGAAGGATGGCGGCATTAGACAAGAAAGAAAATTTGGGATAGAAAATAATAAAATATAATGATATATTGCTACTAATATGGCAAAAGAAAATGAATCACCAAAAATAGGAGTAAACGTAGATGCTGTTAGAGCATACATGTTGTCCCAGGATGGGAGTATACCTGAGGCGATAGAAAGACTAACAACACAACCCGATAGAGTTAATTTGGAAGACCGGATTTTACCTTCAACAGAAGAGATTTCTAATTAAAAATTTTCTTGTAGATTTCGGAATAGTGAGAGACGGGGATAAATTTAATAGCCTTTTTGACTTCTTGGGGAATTTCGACTAAAGATTTTTTGTTGTCTTGGGGAATAAAAATAGTTTTGAGGCCGGCCCGGTGAGCTGCAATAGATTTTTCCTTAAGACCGCCAATTTCTAAAATATTTCCCCGCAGAGTAATTTCGCCGGTCATACCAATTTCTTTTGGAATAGCTTTGCCTTTGAGAGCAGAAACTAAAGCGGTAGTGATAGCAGAACCGGCACTTGGACCGTCTTTGGGAGTGGCACCTTCGGGGACATGGACATGAATATCAATTTTGTGAAAATCCTGTTTGATACCAAAATCTTTTGATTGAGAGCGGACAAAAGAAAGAGCGGCTTGGCAAGATTCTTTCATGACTGAACCTAATTTCCCGGTTAAAATTAATTGACCCTTACCCGGCATGACGTTAACTTCGATGAATAAAATATCACCACCAACGGCAGTCCAAGCTAAACCGGTAGAGACACCTATTTCATCTTTTTTACCCTTAAGAGTGGAAGAAAATTTTTCCGGACCCAAAAATTTTTTGAGTAGAACCTGGTTATTTAAATCAATTTTTGAAACTTTTTTGGAAACAATTTTTTTGGCAACTTTACGGAAAATGGAAGAAATAGTTCTGTCTAAATTACGAACTCCGGCCTCGCGGGTGTATTTATCAATAATGTATTTGATAGTACTATCTTTTAAGTCAGTAATATTATTAGGTTCAAGGCCATTAGCAGCCAATTCTTTTTTGACTAAATATTTTTTAGCGATATTAAATTTTTCATCAAGTGTATATCCGGAAAAATTAATGATCTCTAAACGATCACGAAGAGGACCGGGAATAGTTGAAATGTCGTTACCGGTTAGGATAAAAAATACTTTGGAAAGGTCAACAGGAAAATCAACATAATGATCACTGAATTCCCGATTTTGCTCCGGGTCGAGAGTTTCAAGCAGAGCCGAAGATGGATCCCCTCGATAATCAGAACCAATTTTGTCAACTTCATCAAGCATAAAAACAGGGTTCATTGATTTAGCGTCTTTGAGGCCTTTGATAATACGGCCAGGCATAGCACCAACATAAGTTCGGCGATGGCCCCGAATTTCAGCTTCATCACGGATACCGCCAAGAGAAGCTCGGACAAATTCGCGACCTAAAGCTTTGGCAATTGATTTACCTAATGAGGTTTTTCCCACACCAGGAGGACCAATAAAACAAAGAATGTTAGCGGTGCCGGAATTTTCTTCGGCTTTTTTAGAATTAAGCCTATTTTTTAATTGAATGACGGCAAGATACTCTAAAATTCTTTCCTTGACGTCTTTGATACCATAATGGTCTTGGTCAAGAATTTTAGTGGCCTTGGAGAGACTAACATTGGATTTGGAATATTTACCAAAAGGTAACTCAATAATAGTTTCTAAATAAGTTTTGATATAACTTGATTCCGGAGCCATAGAACCCATTTCCATCAAACGGTCAAGTTCTTTTTTAAGTTTTTTACGAATTTCTTTAGAAACGTTGAGATTTTTGATTTTCTTTTCCAGATCATTAAACTCTCCGCCATTAGATGATTGGCCAAGCCGTTTTAATTCTTTTTCAATTTGACGCTTTCTTTCTTCTAAGACATTACGTTTAATACCGGTATTAAATTTTTCCTGAGTTTTTTCTTCAATAGAACGTTCGAGTTCAGCAATTTTCATTTCCTGAATTAAGTGTTCAGTAACTGCTTTGAGACGCTGACTGATCAATAACATTTCCAGTAAGCCTTGTTTTTCGGACATTTTGGCGTCAAGCGAAAAAGCAACCTGGTCAGCCAGATCACTGCTAGAAACACCATTTGAAAGTTGCATCATAGCGGGCAGGTCAAGTTGACGACCAAGAGCAAAAGCCTTTTTAAGTTGACTTAATAAGGCTTCAGATGATTGTTGAACTTCAGTAAGAGTTTCAGGAATGATAGGAAGATCGACATATTCAGCTAAAAAGAAAGGGTCGGTTTTGAGAAGATTGACGATATTGACACGAGAAATGCCTTTGACAATAGCATGGAGATTACCATCAGTTTGAAGAACATGTTCAATTTTGGCTAAAACACCGACATTATAGAGATCATTGATACCCGGATTATCAACACGGCTATCTTTTTGAGTGGTGATGATAACTAATTTATTAGTGTTGTCGTAAGCATGAAGAAGTGAATTCATTGATTCTTTGCGACCAAAGAAAAGTGAAGTTTCAACTGACGGGAAAAGAATAATATTGCGCAAAGGGATTAAAGGAAGAACTTTGCGAACAGGTTGTAAGGCGGTTACCTCTTGGGGATTTTGTTCCATATAATTAGCAGTCTAACACTGACATTGCTAAGTGTCAACCAATAAATGGTTATATAGTGTAAAATATGCTTGTGGAAAATAAAAGTAGTGAAATTAAAAAATCAAAGAAAATCGGGAGAGTGGTGTTAGTAGGTCGGCCAAATACCGGGAAATCCAGTTTATTAAATGCGATTATGTCACAAAAGGTAGCCATTACTTCACCCCTGCCCCAAACAACTCGAAAAAATAGTCGAGTGGTTTATAACGATGGCAGAGGCCAGATAATTTTTAGCGATACTCCGGGAATTATTGCCAAAGTTGATGATTTGGTAGGTAAAAGAATTAATCAAGAGGCACCAAAAGAATTGAATCAGGCGGATATTATTTTGTGTTTAGTGGATATTTCCAGACCAAAAAATGAAGAAGAGAACAAAGTAATTGGTTTGGTAAGAAAAATGCCGGTTAAAAAGATTTTGGTTTATAACAAGATAGATATTGCCACCGGGAGTAAAGACCATTTGCCGGAATACAATTATTTGGAAGATGAATTTGACAGAGTAATTAGAGTTAGTGCGATTAAAGATAAAAATGTAAAAGGATTAATTAATCTAATTTTTGAATTATTACCAGACGAAATAAATAAAGAAACAGAACATAATATTGAATTGATGGATAAGGGAAACAAACCAAAGATGGGGATGAACTCAAAAGAGTATGTGCAAGAAATTATTCGGGAAAAGGTGTATCTTTTTTTACGAGAGGAAGTTCCCTACTCGGTAGATGTGCGGGTTGATTCGATTATTGATAAAAGAAAAATGTTGTTAGTGAAGGCAGTAATTTTGACGACAGCCGAAAGATATAAAAAAATGATTATCGGCCGAGAGGGTAAGAAGATTAAAGAAATTGGCTATAATGCCCGGAAGGAATTGGAATTAATGACGGGAAGAAAAATATTTTTGGAGTTGAGGGTAGAAATCGACAAACACTGGCCGGAAAGGCAAGTAGAAAGCTAGTTAGCTAATAGTAAATAGTTATTTTAATTAGATATAATTTGTTTATGGCGGAGATAAAAATTGCCCTAATACAAATGGAAGTGGTAGCGGGAAGACCGGATATTAATTTGGGAAAGATGGTTGGAAAAATTAAAGAGGCGAGAGAAAATAAAAACGATATAGTAATTTTTTCGGAAATGGCGGTGAGTGGTTATTTACTGGGTGATGAATGGGAAAATAAGGGATTGATAAAAAATTTAATGGAGATTAACCAAAGGATAAGAGAAGAAAGCCAAGGAATAATAGTAATTTGGGGAAATGTATGGGCTGATTTTGAAACAACAGGAGAAGATGGACGTATCCGAAAATACAATGCGGCATTGATAGCCTCTGATAAAAAATGGTTGAGCAATGGAGTTTTTGAGGGACATACTTTTAAGACTTTATTGCCTAAATATAGGGAATTTGATGATGAAAGACACTTTTATTCAATGCAAAAATTGGCGGATGAAAAACAGGTTAAGGTAAGAGAATTATTAAAACCGTTTGAGGTAGAGGTAAGGGGTCAAAAAATAAAAATTGGCCTAAGTTTGTGCGAAGATATGTGGGATGAAAATTATTTGATAAAACCGATTGAAATTTTGGTTAAAAATGGAGCGGAAATGGTGGTTAATATTTCGGCTTCGCCGTGGACTTGGCAAAAAAATAATAAAAGACACCAAATAGTAAAAAATTTATTAGCTAAAAATCCAGTAAAGTTCGTTTATTGCAATAATGTGGGAATTCAGAACAATGGGAAAAATATATTTTTATTTGATGGAAGTTCAACTATTTATAGTAATAGCGGAGAAATAATAAAAACAGCCGCACCTTATAGAGATGAAACCCTGGAAATAAATTTTGATGAATTTGATAAAAAAATTAGCAACGATGATCAAATTGATTTAACTGAAGAGAGTGACACAAAAGAGTTGTACCAAGGACTAATTTATGGATTGAGGAAATTTTTTGAACAAAATAATCTAAAAAAGGCAGTAATGGGAATCAGCGGCGGAATTGACTCGGCGGTATCGGCCAGTTTACTGGCGGCGGCGCTGGGAAAAGAAAAAGTCTTGGGGGTTAATATGCCGTCGAAATTTAATTCTGATTTAACCAAAAATACAGCAAAAAAATTATCTGAGAATTTAGGGATTGAATATAAAATAATGCCGATTCAAGACGGAGTGGACTTAACAATTAAAGAATTAGAAGATAACGGCTTTGAAGTAAGTGGAATTGCGGCGGAAAATATTCAAGCCAGAGACAGAGGCAGCAGAATTTTGGCAGGGGTGGCAGCAACAGTTGGCGGGGTGATGATTAACAATAGTAATAAAACAGAAATGGCCTTAGGCTACACCACACTTTATGGTGATATGAACGGGGCAATTTGTCCGATAGCTGATTTGTATAAATGGGAAGTTTATAAATTAGCCGAGTATATAAATAAAATTAATCAAAAAGAAATTATCCCAAAAGAGATTTTTGAAATGGTGCCATCGGCGGAATTAAGCGATAAGCAGGATGTGACAAAAGGAAAAGGAGACCCAATGTTTTATCCTTATCACGATAAAATAGTGAGAGCTTTTGTGGAATTTAGAAAAGATCCGAGGGAAATTTTGGAGTGGTACGACAGAAAAATTATTGAAACAGAAATGCATTTAGAAACGGGAATAATAGAAAAATATTTTTTGACCAGAGATGAATTTAAAAAAGATTTGGAAGAAAAATGGAAACTATATAAATTAAGCTATTTTAAAAGAATTCAAGCGCCGCCAATAGTTACAGTCAGCCGTCGAGCTTTTGGATATGATTTGAGAGAATCACAAAATGGAGCCTATTTTTATTGACAGAAGTTTTTAATTCCTCTAGACTGAATGTGTTAGTTAATTTATTTTAGGAGTAATATGGCAAAAACAGGAAAATTTTTCTTAACCGGATTATTGGCAGCAGCAGCCGGAGCTGTAGGTGGTTTACTTTTAGCTCCACAGTCAGGTAAAAAAACCAGAGAAGATATTTTAAAAATGTTAGCTAGATTGAGCAAAGAAGTTCAAACCGGAGTAAAAGATACTAAAACTAAAGTAGAAGAAGTTTTTGGTGAAGCTACTGATGAAGCAGTCAATAAATACAAAGAAATTAAAACCGCAGTAATGGAAAAAGTGGCTGAAGTTAAAACTGCCGGTAAAGAAATCGACAGAGAAAAATATGCAATGATTGTAGAAGACGTGGTGGAAGAATATAAAAGTGATCTAAAAGCAACTAAGAATGGAGCAATGAGATTAATTGGACAACTCAAAAAAGATTGGGAAAAAGTTAAAAAAGTTTTAGCTTAATTTTTTAGCAATAAGATCGTTTAGTTGTTTGATACTGTCGGTGTCGATTATGGAAGTGATCACACCGGCATCGATTTTTTTTTGAAGGGGCTTAACTTCTTTCTGATCTAAAAGATCGGACTTAGTCAGAACAATAATTTCCGGTTTTTTAGCTAAAACTGAACTGTAATTAGCCAGTTCCTGACGAATAGTTTGGTAATCTTTGAGCGGGTCGGCAGACTCAGCTGAAACACAATGGATTAATAAACCGGTACGTTCGACATGTTTGAGAAATTTGACACCTAAACCACGACCGTCAGCGGCACCTTCAATAAGTCCGGGAATATCGGCAATAATAAGACCGCCTTGGGTAACACCTAAATTTGGTTCGAGAGTAGTAAAAGCATAGTTAGCAACTTTGGCGTTGGCCGGAGTCAATTCATTGAGTAAACTGGTTTTGCCGGCATTGGGTAAACCAATTAAGCCAATTTGAGCGATGAGTTTTAATTGCAAAAAAACTTTTTTGGGAGTGCATTTGAAACCTAACTCACGTTCCTGAGGGGTTTGATTGGTAGAGGAACGAAACATATAATTCCCCCGACCACCGCTACCACCCCGAGCCATGAGAACTTTTTGGCCAACTTGGGTAATTTCAATTGAAGAACCGTTGTCGTATAAAGCGACGGTACCAACCGGAACTTGAATGATTAAATCATCACCACCTTTGCCGGTACGATTGTTGCGATCACCCGGTTGACCAGGTTGAGCTGCATAAACTTTAGCGTGGCGGAATTGATTTAATTTGGAAATATCGGAGACACCTTCAAAATAGACAGATCCCCCATCGCCACCGTTTCCCCCATCCGGACCACCTTTGGGACGAAAAGCGTCGTTGTAAAAATGAACAATACCGTTGCCACCATCGCCGCCTTTAATAGTAATATGAACTTCGTCAATAAGCATGAGGGTATTATAACCTATTTATTGAGTAATTATTTAATTTTTAATTTACAATTTTTAATTTTAAATCAATTTTAAAATTTAAATATTTGAAATTAAATACTGGCGGCGAGTTGGCCGCAGGCGGCGGAAAAAGATTGACCGAGAGATCGGCGAAGTGAATATTCAACTTGATATTGATTGAGATAATTCATAAAAAGTTTTTGTTGATCTTTGGTGGCTGGTTTTAAGCCACCATCAACCGGGTTAAGAGGAATTAAGTTGACAAAAAATAAACGATGAGAATGAATAAAATCGGCTAATAATCTGGCATCGGTGGGAGAAGTATTTTGGTCGGTGAGAGCGTATTCAAAAAATAACTGGCGATTAGTGCGATTGACATAATATAAACAAGCTTTTTTAAGCTCGTCTAAGTTAAATTGCTTGGCAATGGGCATAATCGACTGGCGATATTTTTGATTGGCGGAATGAAGGGAAACGGCTAAATTAATTTGGGTGTCTAATTTGGTAAATTCAATAATTTTGTCGGCGATGCCGGCAGTAGAAATACTGATTTTGCGGGCGCCGATATTTAAACCATCGGCTGAATTAATAATTTTTAAAGATTCAAGAAGATTGTCCCAGTTTAAAAACGGCTCTCCCATACCCATAAAAACAACCCGGCCAACAAAGGTAGGATAAATTTTTTGATTCCAATAAAGAATTTGATCGACAATTTCGTCGGCAGTTAAATTGCGTTTGAAACCCATTTTGCCGGTGGCACAAAACTGACAATTCAGAGGACAACCAACCTGAGAAGACACACAGGCAGTAATCCAATCCTCATAATCCATGAGAACCGTTTCAATCGATTGACCATCGGATAATTTGAGGAGAGTTTTTTGAACCGAATTGTCACCGACTGTTTTGGTTTCAGAAACAGAGAGAAGATTAAATTCCTGTGAAAGTTTGGTGCGTAAATCAAGGGAAAGATCGGTCATTTGGTCGAAACCAGAATACCGGCCGGAATAGTAATTTTTGACAATTTGGTGAAAACGAAAATCAGGTAAGTTTTGTGATTGAAGAAAAGATTTTAGCTGAGATAAATCCATCAATTTACGCCTTATTTATGGCATTAAGATAATCTTGTTTTTGTCTAAAACCGACAATGGTTTCGACAATTTGACCATCTTTAAAAAGCATGACAGTAGGGATGCCACTAACGCCATATTTCCCGGAAAGTTCCTGGGCTTCGTCAACATTGACTTTAACGACTTTAACATCTTTAACTTCTCCACTAATTTCTTCGATGACTGGACCAAGCATTTGACAAGGACCACACCATGGTGCCCAAAAATCAACTAAAACTTTACCTTTGAAGTCTAAAACTTCTTTTTGAAAATCATTTTGAGAAATATTTTGTGCCATAGGGGAATTATAAACTATTATTTGGTTTTTACTAATTTGGCAGTGTAGATAATTTGACGGATAACACCATCGGGGCCTTCAATTTGATTGGTGCCGGAGAGAGCCACATATTGAGCTAAATAATCTGAAAGAGCAATTTTTAGCTCTTTGGCTTGAGTTTGATTTTCCTTGAGTTTATCAAGAGTAGACTTGGCTTCCGGACCGCTGAGAACGTTTTGCTTGGCAGAAGTTTTTAATTTAGCTTGTTTTTTAGCTTCTTTGTCAATTTCCTGATATTCGGCATTATTTTCCAAAAGAGCATCGATCATGCTTTTTTGTTCATGAAGCTGTTTGGTAATTTCATCAAGGCGGCTACTGGCGGTGTTGATGAGAGATTCAATATTGAGCAGGTTTTGAGCTTTATTTTCGTCTGGCATACCTTTTACTTTATCAACTGACAAACTCTTCTTCAAGCGACAATAATTCTTTGACAGAGTTTAATCTAACAAGCTTCATTCTGAGTGATTTAGCATGGGGAAAATCAGAAGTATAAAGCAAAAAATGTTTACGCAAACTATCGAAACAGCGATGAGGAAAGACTTGTTGAAAAATTTGAGCATGAAGTAACATAGCGGAAAATTTTTCCTGAGGAGTGGCAATATGGTTATTAAAAGCCCAGGGATTACCAGCGGCAGCCCGACCGATTAAGACTCCATCAACACCGTATTTTTGACAATACTCGATCCCTTGCTGACGATTTTGAATATCACCGTTGCCAAAAATTTTAATGCCGGTACCTTTGGCTAAATTAACAACTTTTTGGATTTGTTGCCAATCAGCCTGACCAGAATAAGCCTGCTTGAGTGTACGGCCATGGATAGTAAGAAAATCGATTGGTTGATTTAGCAGAACAGGTATCCAAGTGCTAACAATAGGCTTATCGGTACCAAGACGGGTTTTGACGGAGATTGTAGGCCGTTTAGATCTTAGATCTAAGATCTTAGATGCTAGATTAGAATATTTTTGATTGTGGTTAATAACATCTAGGGTTTTTTGATTTAGGCCGAGATCGGTAATCTTGACCTGGCCGGAAAACCAATCATCAATCCCCTTCTTGGCGGATTGAATAATTTGAACTGCTAATTCCGGTTTACTGATGAGAGCAGCACCGCTGCCATGCTGAGTGACGGTTTTGGCGGGACAACCCATGTTAATATCAATGCCATCAAAACCTAATTGACAAAGAATAACGGCGGATTTGTAAAAACTGTCGGGATCTTTGCCAAATAACTGACCAATAATTGGCCTTTCTTTGGGTGAAAATAATAAAGTGTCATAAAGCTTAATGCCACCTTTAGAAATACCTTCAGCACTGACAAATTCAGTAAAAATTAAGTCAGGTTTAGCAATTTGGGTCTGGACTAAGCGAAAGGCTGCGTCAGTGATGCCGTCCATAGGAGAAAGACCGATAATATAATCAGTGGTAGAGTTCATAAAGTTAGAAAATTATTTCTTTTTGCTTTTGGCGGCGAATTTGGCACCGACGCGGGAGCCAAAAGCACGTTGTTTAAAAACAGTAGAACGGACATGAAGAGGAGAACTGCTTAAGTATTCTGGTTTTTGACCAGGGCGGGGGCGAAATTTCTTTTTGTCAGGATTGACTTGGGCAAAAAATTTAGGAACATATTCACCAGTAGTATTACGGTTGAGTGATTTGCCTAAAGAATTAAAAACCGGTTTACCACCTTTATATTTTCGAGGTTGACGATTATTTTCTTCTTGAGTGAATGAATTTTGGGATTCCAGTCGAGGAGTAAACGACGAAGACTGATTGTTTGAATGGGCTTGAAAACGACGGTTTTGATATTCAGAAGTGTCAGAATCCGGATGAGGTAAATAATTTAAAGCTTGACGACGATTGGGGTGTTTTTCCAGAGCTTGCTGGTGACGGGCTTGACCTTCAGGAGTTAAAAAGGGATCAGGCTGAGCATAATCGACGATAATACTGCGATCACCAAGGTAAAAATTGTGATATTTTTCTTTGGCACGAATAGCATCGTCGAGATTTTCGTATTCAATATAGCCCATACCGCGACTTTTACCCCAACGATTGTGCATAATTCTAAGAGAAATAATTTTTCCTTCCGGAATAAAAAGGTCGAGGAGTTCACCTTCGGTAAATCGATAAGGCAAACTGCCAACAAAAAGACGTTTGGAGACAGGTTTGTTATTATTCATAAGTATGAGTTATTATAACCTATGATCAAACAAGAAGTATTAGTTTTAGGCCAACTTGAGACGAATTGTTATATTGTTTGGGATGAGAAGACTAAGCAAGGTATGGTAATTGATCCAGCTGATGACGGAGTAGGAATTTCGGAAGAGATTGAAAGTAAGGAAATTAAATTAATTGGAGTAGTGATGACCCACGGTCATTTTGACCATGCGTTGGGGGCTTTGGATTTGAAATTAATTTACAATGTGCCGATTTATGTCAGTTCAAAAGACAAATTTATATTAGACAGACAAGACGAAACAGCTAAATATTTTTTAAAAATGGAATTACAAATTCCAAATTTAATAAAAATTGATAAAGATTTGGAAGAGATTAGCGAAATTAATTTTGGAGAAAGTAAGTTAGAAGTGATAAAAACTCCCGGACACACTCCAGGATCGGTTTGTTTGTATTCTGCAAAACAGAATTTGCTATTTTCCGGAGACACTTTATTTAAAGATTCACGAGGCAGAACTGATTTCAAATATGGTTCAACTAAAAAAATATATGAAAGTTTACGAAAGCTAATGGAGTTACCTGAAGAAACTGAGGTGTTTTCGGGACATGGAGAGCCGACAACTATTGGCCGAGAAAAAGAAAGATATGTATTTAAAAGCTAATTATTTTTAAGATTATTAATAGTTTCGTCGAAATTATTGATGTGGTCTTGTTTGATACTTTCGAGAAGTTCCACTAAAAGGCTGTTCATGTATTGTTTAACTCCTTCGGCTTGCTCAGGGGTTAATTTTAATTCTTGAATGAGTTGATCTATGGTTTGCATTGGTTTAAATTATACCATTTGTCGTATAATATGGAAATCCCAATGCCCCGTCGTCCCTAGTTGGGACTAGGGGCCAAGCATTGAGAAATAACAATGCCCCGTCGTCTAATGGTAGGACAGTCGGCTCTGAACCGACTAATTGTGGTTCGAATCCATACGGAGCAACAAAA
>CAZWUG010000005.1:0-25435 GCA_964637525.1 uncultured Gammaproteobacteria bacterium
GGGGATAATTTTCAATATGGGTATAAACAGGCTTGGATTTATATAAAACCAATAGAAAAAGATTATAAAAGAGTTATCGTTGAACCAAGGTTTGGTAAAAATGGACAATTTGTGGGATTACCAAGATTATATTTTGGTTATTTTGGCGCTTTTAGTGCCGAGGATATGTTGGCTAGAGATAATCAAACGGGAATGGTTGGAAAGTATTTAATAAAGAATATTGATTGGAATAAAGAAAAGATAATCCCTGAGACTCTTTATATTGTTTCGGTATCAAATCCGGTAGTGAATACTGCCGCCAATGAAACAAAGTTGCTGACAATAATAAATAACACTAATGGAGAGGGGCAATTTTTGATTTATAAAGCCTGGGAAAAATAATTTAGGATATATTTTCCCACCAAAATTGGATATTAATTCCGTTTAAGTATTTTAAATTGATATAAAATGTTGCCATCCAAAGAAAAGCAAGAATAATTTTTACAACAACTTTGGATTTAATTTTAACCAGACTAATTAAAATCAGGCTAAATAAAACTCCTGAGATACCAAAACGCCAAATATTGGAATAAGGTTGAAATTCAAAAATACCTAAAATTCGGGAGATATTGGCTCCAAAGATGATAAGTGAAAATAAAAATACAGAGATGATGTTTTGGCCAGTTTTAAACCCGGAAACTAAGAATCGAGATAAGATGATAATTAAAATGGGCCAAAAAGGAAAAGTGTACCAACCGTATGGTTGACTGCCAAAAAGAATGTAGATGATAAGGTATGAAAGAGTAGTTAAAATTGGAATTAAATCTATGGTTTTAAGGTTTTTTTTGACAAGAGAATTTAAAAAAGCCAGCCAGCCAACAATTATCCAAACTTCAGGAAGAAATTTATGTTGGGTTAGGCGTTGGTTACGAACGAGTTCAAGCAAGAGATTGGGGCCAATTCCATAAAAACGGCTACTATTTGAAAAGAATATATTGAAGAAATTTTTTAACCCATAGACTGAGCCATAGATAACAAAAAGAAAACTAATAGGTAGACTAATTGCCAGAAAAAAAAGAAAGTCTTTGATAAGTGAGGAATTAATTTTTTTATATTGTGTCAGAAGAACAAAAAATGTAATTAAATAGCAAACAACGCCTGTAAGTTTAAAAAGAGTGGCTAATCCAGAAAAAACAGCTGCAAGTATTAGCCAAAAATCTTTTTTCTTTTTAATGAAAAGGCTAAGACAAATCATAACAGATAAAATACAAGGAATAATGGCATTTTCAGCTTGAATCATCCGTCCACTAAGAACGATTAATGGGGCGGTGCCATAGGCTAAACCAGAAAAAATAGCGGTAAGAAAATCATAATTTATCCAACAATAAACCATAACTAAAAGGACAGAGAGGGTGCTGATGAGAACAATAGGTTTTCTAATAAAAGTAGCCACTGTGTCTTCAAAAACATTGGCTCCCTGGAGATAAGCATAACCGCCAGTAATTAAACCAAGTAATGGAGGATGATCCATCCAGGGATAATTTATAGAAAGTGGATCACTGGGGATAAATTGCATGAAACGGTCAATATTAATGTAAGTGTCATAGCGGTATTGATAACCAGCAAGTCCAGAAATACCTATCGGCATTCCAGTTTTGATGAGTGAGAGACCAACCCAAGAATAGCTGTATTCATCGACAGACTGACCCGGAATTGGAATTTGGGGATAGTCTTTTTTTCTGAGTGTAAGGGCTAAAAAAACTATTCCTAAAATAATAAAAAATTGAAAGATTTTTTTAATCATGTTTATTAAGACCTTTTTTTTGGAAACAATCAATAGTACTGGCCTGAGGAACGGCAGTGGTACTGGTAAAATTGACCTCTTGGTCGTTTAAAGTGCAGTACCAATCGTTGTGGATAATAATATTGAAGTCAAAATTGATTATTTTGGCATATTCTTTTAGAATCCCAATAACACTTTTGTCAGTAAAGCCAATTAAAGCAAAGGTGCTTCTGGCTTTGGAGTTGTCAGTGCACCAAAAATTTATTTTTACATAATCCCTGTCTACTTTTGGCTCTCCTAAAATTTGATATTGACATAAATTATCAGTTTTATCCTTGATAGATGAAGCAGTGTAAATTAACTCTTTGAGCTTTTCTTGAGAAAAATTTTTTTGTGAGTAATTTTTTAGACCAAAATACATTATTAAGCTTAAACAGAATAAAATCGTCAGATAGATTGAAAGAAATTTTTTACGTTTCATTGCTTGAACTTGGCTAAAATTTCTTGATCTGTAAGCTTTGGAAAAACTATTGGCGGAGGAGAATTTTTGATTTGTCTTTTGGCAGCACGAACAATTTTTATATAATTAGGCCCACTTAAGACACGGCCAATTAGAGCAATTTTATTTTTTGACAGTAATTCCGGGTCGGTGATATTTCTCCAGGTATTTAATAAACGGTTTCTTTCTTTGACATAATTTAAAAAATTTACTGAAAATTTAGACATAGTTGATTCATGTTTGTGTTCGACGATACTTTTAGGTTCCCAAAGTAAGGTGTAACCTGATTTCCAGGCTCTAAACCCCAGGTCAAGGTCTTCGGAATAGAAAGGTTTATAAATTGGATCAAATCCACCAAGTTTTTCAAAGAGACTTTTTCGAATAATAGAACTGCCACCGGAAACCCAACCAGAAATATGAGTTTTATTAATATTGCTAACTCCCGGTTCGTGTTGGAGATAGCCTTGCTTCCAAAAGAACCTGGCCCAATTTTCGTGTCCTAATTCGGCAAAACTAACTCCAAAAACTTTAGGATTAGAAAAATGTTTTAAAGTATTTTTAATATAACCAGTATGCGGCACAATATCGTTATTGAGTAAAACAACTAAATCCCCTTTTGATTTTTGAACAGCATGATTGGAATTGGCTCCAAAACCAAAATTTTTTGAATGAGAAATTATTTTTAATTTTGGATATTTTTTTTGAAGTTTTCGGGCAAAAATTAAACTATCATCAACAGAACAATCATCGGCTAAAATGATTTCTTCGGCTTCGGGACTTTTTTGGATAATAGTTTCTAAATTTTTTTTGAGAAGGGATTTGCCGTTCCAATTAGTGACAATGACAGAGATTTTCATGGTTTTATTTTTGGATAATGCCTAAAAATTTTTTTTCAAAATTATCTTTTGAGAATTGGCGACAATTAATGAGTGATTGTTGACACATGCGGTTGATTAGATCTTCATCTTCAATCAGTTTTTCGGTTTTATCAATTAATTCATTAATGTTTTTCCATAAAAATCCGTTAACTCCATTATCAACAATTTCCGGTATGCCTCCGCGAGCAACAGTTACCGGAACTAAGCCTGAGGCCATAGCTTCGACAATAACAATACCGAAATGTTCGGTATTTTCCGGATAAGTATTTTCATCAACGTCAAATCCAGCAGCATGCCAATAAATTTTGGATTTTGAATAAATTTTTTTAAGGACTTCAAAAGGAGGGTTAACGGCAAATTCGACAGGGAGCCCAATGGACTTTTTTTGTAAAAGTTTAAGATAGGCATTATTTTGAGGATTAGTTAGACTACCACCGGCTAGAATTAATTTCCAATTTAAAGACCGGTGTTGGAGTTTGAGCTGTCGAAAAGCATCAATTAAAACATCTTGTTTTTTGGCATTTAATATATTGTCAAATCGACCAACAGAAAGAATAATATTTTCCTTGTGTTTATCCGGAGAAAATTTTTCAACATCAACAGGAGGATAAAGAATTAATGTTTTATTCTTTAGGGGCTGAGATTGAAATTTGGCCGTAAATTGAGAATTACAAATGATATTAGTTAGAAACTTTGATTTTAATAAATGGTTGAATTTGGTTGATAAATTCTGTTTTGAAACAAAGGGAACTTGGATGTGAAGATAATTTTTTTTGCCAAAAAGAAAAGGGACGCTGCCATCACCTAAATAAAAAATGAGATCATACTGACTGCTTTGATAAAATTTTTTAAAAGTTTTATTAATTTTTGATTTTATTTTTTGGGGAATATCAAAACTAAAATTAATATCAGGGAGCCTTGCTTCATCATCGGATAATTCAAGTTTTTCCGGAGTGATAGAAAAGATGTCAGGGATTATATTGAGGCCTTTAAGATCAAGTGAAAAACGTTCTTCTGCTTTGGGAATTAATGATGAATCCCCTGACCAAAATAAATCTACTTGGTAATTATTTTTTAATAAAATTTCGGCTATAGTTAAGCAATAACGTTCGCCTCCTCCGAGTGTATCAAGGTAAGGGTCATAGATTGCCGCTTTTTTCGTCATTGACTAATGATACCTTAAATTTTAGTTTTTTGTTTTTGCTGCAGCTCCCAAAGACGGGCATAAATTAAGAAAGTATTGTAGCTTTCAAATATAGCTGATACCCAACCGACTTGACCATCACGCCACATTTGTTGCTTGACAAGTCTTTCATAAAGCTTAGTTAGCATCATTCTGACAAATCGCCACCAAACAACGGGAGGGTGGTTGGCTTTAAAAAGAGCTTGAGCCTCAGTATCAGTCCAAACTATGGTTTTGTTGACCATTGAGGTTAAATCACGGTGGGTGTAGTGAGTAAGATCTGATTTTATATAGCCTAATTCACCAGAAATAATTGGTTGTTCATGAAGGATACCTTTATAGCCTTGAAAAAAATCACGATTATATAACCGTTTAACATAGTCCGGATAAGACCCGCCGAAACGAACTCTTTGCCCTAAAAAATAATTGGCTCTAGGGATAGCGTAGTGGCTAAATTTACTCGATTTTTTGGTTATAATTTGACTAATTTTTTTTCTTAAATCAAGACTTATTCTTTCGTCGGCATCAATATAAAGCAGCCATTTTTTGGTACTATTTTTGAAACCAAGGTTGCGCCATTTACTAAAATTTTTGTTGTATTCATCTTCAGTTTTGATTATTTTTATATCGGGGATAGTTTTTTGAGCTAAATTGACTGTATTGTCGGATGAATTAGCAGCAACTAAAATTATTTCTTCAGCCCATGAACATGATCTAAGACAATCGATTATCATATCTTCTTCGTTCCCGGCCAGGATGATAATTGAAAGAGAGATTTTTTTTATTGCCATGATCCTTTTTTGAATTTTTGAAGATAAAAATCTATAATTCCGGTTTTTTGCCATTTTGGAATTTTTGGATTAATTAATTGCAATAGTGATTCTTTGATTAAAGCTAATTTAGTTTTTAACTTGGCATATCTAAAACCAAACAAGAGCCGGTTTCTGGTAAGAAAATAGGTTTGCAGATCTCCACCGATTTTTGAAGAACCAGAATTTATATGCCAAATTTTTGAGTCAGGAATATAGGCGATCCTGAAGCCGGCTTGTTTAGCTCTTTGACAAAAATCAGCGTCTTCAAGATACATAAAAAATTTGTTATCAAGAAAACCAATTTTTTCAAAAACCTGGCGACTGACGAGGAGACAGCATCCGGTGAGAAAATCAACTTTATCATTAATCTGGTCGTATTGCCCCCGGTCGACTTCGTCGACTCCGATATGGCTGCCGTAAATGTTATTCCAGTCGATTTGGCCGCCAGCAAACCAGATAACATGACCTTGTTGTTTTTTGGTGTATCTATGACGATGATATTCAAACCCTGGGGCAAAATATATTTTTGGGGCAAGAAGTGAATATTTTGGTAATTTTTTGGCTAAATTTTCTAAAAAATCCGGGTCGACGAGAACATCGTTGTTGAGTAATAAAATCGCATCAAAATTTTGTTTAAGAATATGCTTAATAGCTGAGTTATTACCACCGACAAATCCTAAATTACTATGATTACCAATAATAGTAATTTGTTTAATTTCTTTTAATTTTTTTTGAAGAGTAACCAGGGAATTATCTGAAGACCCGTTGTCGATTAAAAATATTTGATATTTAAAATTATGATGATTGATTTTTAAAACTGAATTAACAGTTTTAATGGTTAGCTCAGGCTTGTTCCAATTGATGATAATTATGGCTATTTGTGTCATTAGAAATTTTTGGTTATGTAATTTAACCAATGACGAAGCCTAATAAAAAAAACTTTAAAAAAATTAGGGCGATATTCTTCTTTAAAAAACTTGGTAAACCAGTGATCATATTCAAAATTAGCCTCTTGACTGGCGGAAACAAAAGATTCGTATGTGAGTTGTTTATCAGTGGCTCCTTGTTTTTCCCATAGTTTAATATAGATTAAAGCGATGGCAATCCCCTGGAGAAGACAGAAAATTAACCCGTGGAGTCCGTCCTTGTAGCCTTCGGCGTAGAAAAACCGACTGTTAAATTCCTGGATTGGTTTAAGAATAAAATCGCTGGTTTTGATTTTATAATCTTTTTTGTTTAACTCGTCAGCTTGGATATTACTATAACGTAAAGTTCTAAGAATAAATTGATTAATATTTTGATAATTATTGTGTTTAATAGCTAATTTTTCGGAATCCAAGAAAGTTAACCCATTTCCCTTGGTGACAGGTTGACTGTGAATTTCGTTTTGCCAAGTGACAGCACCTTTTTTAAAAAATCTGACAAGGTAATCCGGCCAGCAATTAGCATGGCGGATCCATTTACCAAAAATAAAATTTTGTCGAGGAATTTTTACAAAATCTACATCTGACCTGGTAATAGTTTTTTTAAGTTCTTTTTTGAGCGTTTTTGAAAGATATTCATCCGGATCAAGTAGTAAAATCCATTTCCCGGTAGCTTTTGATAAAGCAAAATTTCTGGCCGGCTCAACGAATTTCATTGGTTTGTAGTTAAAAACTTTAGCTTTGTTTTTTTTGGCTATATCCAAACTGCCATCGGTCGATTTCATATCGACAACAATAATTTCATCAGCAAAATCTTTGATTGATTTAAGACATTTTTCCAGGTGTTCGGCTTCATTGCGGACATTGATAACAACGGATATATCAGGTTTATTTTTCATAAGATTATAGATAGTTTATCACCTTTGAACTTGGTATATCCTGACCTGGCTATTATCAAAGATCTTTTTTATTTGAAGCTCAAGTTCGTCAAGATTTAACTTTTGGTCATTAACCAGATAAATGTAATCTATTTGATTATTGATCAAAAATCCTCTGGCAAAAAATTGGTCGGTGCTATTGAAAAACTTCTCCGTTTCGGTTCGGCGTGATTTCCAGTCAAATCCGGTAATGTCCAAATTCATTTCATCTTCCAGGTAAACAGTTTTGGCCGAAAAGGCAGAGACATAAGCGGTGGTTTCATATAAAAACATAGGAATCGGCGTGTTTAAGTTTAATTTATTTTTTAGATATTTATCGTATGGATAAGTTAAAACGTGGCCATTTTTTTGACTTTTTAGAAAATTGAGGGCTTCAATTTCTTTGGTTGGAACAGCTGATGGAGGCGGATTACCAAAGTAATCTTGGGCGGTGGTATATGTGGTGATGTTGGAAAAAATTAAAATCAATATAACAAAAATAATTTTAGAAATATTTTTTGTCTCAATTAATCGGCTTAATTTTTGGGCAAAAAATATATTGGAGAAAAAAAGAAAATAATAAAAGAATTGGATAGTGTTCCAAGCGGTTCCTTTTTGAACAAACAACATGGGGATAATAAAAGCAGTAGACATTAAAACAATGACTAATTTTTCTAATTGGGTAAAGTTTTTATGTTTAATTTTTTGATAAATTTGGGAAAAACCGATAATTCTAAAACCCATATTACCAACCAAGAAAATTAAAACCAGGGCTGATTCAATAATAAGGTAAAGAGGTAATTTAATTATTGAAAGATTTTGAGATAAATTTATCCGATAAGCAGCTAGTTGGGGAAGATAAAATTTATCAATAGATTCAATCATAGAATGGACAAACCAGAGAGGTTTAAACTCAAGAAGAGATGAATTTTGAAGTACGCCAAGAGACGAAAGAACTATTACAGAGATGATGAGGGTAGTAATCCAGACAATGAAATTGTAATTAATAATTTTTTTAGTTTTAATAAAATTAAATAGCCAGATAATGACTAAACTGAGACCAATAAGGATTCCGGCATAAACTTTTATGCCTGCAAGTAACCCAAAAATAATTCCGTTTAAAATGGCTATTTTGTATTTCTTGCGGGATGAATTTTTTGTCCAAATTATAAGACCAATCAGGATAAAAATAAGCGATAAAGCGAATGGCGGATTGATGAGAGTTGAGATTGATTGCATTGACCAAAAAAGAGATTCCCCTCCTAATGTCTTTGATTTGATTAAGGTATAAATCCAACCAAATGATCCGGAAAAATAAGTAACAATAGTAAATAAAAGTGCGGTAGTTGAATTTTTAGTATTTTTTTTGATGAGTTGGTAAGAAAAAATACCAATCAGTAAGCCAAAAAATATAGGTAAAAATTGGAAGTAAACAAAGCTATTGTTATTAAAAATCTTTCCAATTATGGCAGCAAAAAAATCAAAACCCCAATGATAATTATTGAGAATAGTGCCACTAAAAACCGGATTTTTAGGAGGAATAGATTGTTGGAGTTGATTTATTAGACTAAGATGCCAAATACCGTCGTGGCCATTTGGTCCCCAAAAACCAAGACCAAAGTTATAATTTAATCCACTACGAATCATAGTGACTGACCAAATTAAAGTGCCAGCGATAATGACAAACAGTGAAATTATTCTTTCTTTTTTAAACATTGGAGTTGGTCCCAAAACCAAATAATTTCTTTTCGGCAAAAGAGTAAGTTATAAGCTGAAAATGTGGTTAACCCGATTAAAATAGTACCAAAGAACTTAATTAAATCATTGGTTGGTAGTTGCTGAAAAATAATGATAAAAAACATCATAAAAACAGAACCCAAAAATGGATGACGGACAGTTTCTAAAATATTAAGATCAAATATTTTTTTAGCCAGTATCCAAACGACTACTGAACTAGCACCGACTAGCAATGTGGCAATTGAAGTTCCGACGTAACCATATTTTATGGTAAACCAAGGGTAGAAAATCCAAGTTAAGACGGTCCACATAACCATTAATTTTGTGGTTAAGGTAATTTTGCCAACAGCATTAAAAGCATTAGTTAGTGGACTGGTAATGGAGGCAATGATAATGTTGGCACTATAAAAATAAAGAGGAATAATAGCCGGAAGCCATTTGGTATATCTGGGAATAATATTAATTAAACTTGGAGCAATTAAAGCAATTCCAATAGAAGTAGGGAAAACAAATAAGGCAATAAAATAGATACTTTTTTCAAGTGATTTTTTGAGAATTTCAGGATGCTCTTGAAGGCGAGAAAAGGTAGGAAAAGTAATTTTCATTATGGCATCCATAAAACTAAGAGGGATTTTAGGGCCTTTTTGAGCCCAGGAGAGAATGCCAAAACCTTCCCTGCCAATAAGACCGGCAACTAAAAGATTGGAAAGACGATCTTTGGCCAAAGAAATAAAGGTATTTAATTGATAAGGAATTCCGAATTTAAATAACTCTTTAATGCTTTGTTTTGAAAAAGAAAACCCTATTGGCCAAGAGCTGAAGCGATACATAATTACCAAACCAACGATACTTCGCACAAAAGTAGCAATAGCGTATGAATAGGCACCAAAACCAAAAAAAGCAAAGACTACAGCAATTAAATAGAAACTAATATTTTCGCTAATATCAACGGTAGAAATTATTTTAAAATTTAGTTTTCTTTCAAGTAATACAGAAGGGATTGTTTTAAGAGAGGCGATAAAAAATGAAAAACAAAGAGAGATAAATATCCATATTTCTTTTGGCCCATAAGATTTAGCTAGGCTGATATGACTAAAAACAATGCCGATAATGATTAAAGAAATAATAACTAAAACCTGTTGAATAAGAAAAGTAGTTTGAAGGTCATCTTTTTCGATTTTGTTCTTTTTTTGAATGAGAGCAGCAGCCAGACCAATATCTGAAAAATAACCTAAAATACCAACAGTTTCAGCAACTATTGAAAATAAACCAACTTCTCCGGTGCCTAAAAGGATAGTAAGGATAAAAAAACCTATAGTAGAGACGGCTTGAATCCCAATATTCCTGAAAGAAAGAAACAAAACATTTCTAGTGGTTTTTTGTTTTATTTCTTGAAGGTCAATTTTTGCCATAATGGCTTTGAGAAATAAATAGCTAAGCTGAACCAAGCAATGAATGAAATCCAATTGGAAACAGTTCTAATAGGAGTATCGGTAAATTTAACAAATATAAAATGTTCGCCTGGGGCCAGATTAATAACAAGTCTGCCTAATTCTGGTTCTATTTGATAATTAATTTGTTGGCCATTGTCGGTGACTATAAATTCCGGAAAAGCAAGTTGGGACAAAACAACCTTAGACTCTTGAAGAAGATTTAGTTTAAAATATTTCCAATCACTCCCATTTTGACTGTCGGCTATGGTGTAAGTTCCATTGTTGGGAATAATTTCGTCCACATAATCTTTTGCCGGTCCTTGAGCAGCAATTCTAGCCGTCTTGGGCAGGTAATCGTAGATACCAGAGGTAACTTGATTGATCCATGCTTTTCCAGAGAATTTTTGCTCATCGGTGATAGGTCCAGACTGTAGAGGATGAAAATACTGGAGGTTTAAGACTAGAATTAAAATCCCTATTAATAATACTATTATTTCTTTTTTGAGTGATTTTAATTTATCGAAAAAAAGAATGATTCCAGCAGAAGAAAATGAAAGTAAAAAGGCTGAGTGGTTAAGAAAACGCCATGGGAATTGAATTTTTTGGATAACCGGCAATAAAAGCCAAATAAAAGTTGATTTGTTGTGGGTCATAAAAATAGCCGTAAAACCCATTAAAACAGTTAAAAGAATTAACCAGTACCTAAAATCAATATTTCTTATTTTTTGGCGATTTTTAAAAAAGATGAATAAAGTAGAAATAAATAAAATAGCAGGAATAATCCAATGTAAATAACCGACCATAAACGACATATCATCATTTGGACCCCAAACAGAAGCACCGTCGCCCCAAAAATTACTGATAAAAATTTGAAAAAGAGTAGTAAAATGGACGGAAAAATGATAATAACCTTCAAACATAGTGTTAATTTGGACATATTTTGTTTCGAACAAAACGGGAAAAGTATAGAAAGCGGTAAGAGAGGCAGCAAAGATTCCTGAAGCAATTAATTTGATAATTAAACTAATTTGTTTTTTGATAAATTTGAGGAATTTAATCTTTTTTGGTGAGAAGAAATAAGGCTGAAGTGTCCAAAATAAAATCCAAAATAAAAGAATTGGAGTAAAAGTGAGAGCCATGGGGTTGTGAGACAAAAGAATACCGGCAAAAGAAAAACTTAAGCCAAAAAGATATTTATTTTTTTTATCTAAAACTAAACGCCGGGAAAAATAGAAAACTAAGGGGAAGAATACGGCTGCCCAGGCTTCATTCATAGCACCACGAACATAAATATTAAGAGCATGATATGGAGCATAAGTGTAAAAAACAGAAGCGATAAAGCCACCCATTGGGCCAAAAATAGAGCTGGCTAAAATAAACATAAAAACAGCGGAAAGAATTATTTGAGTGACAGCAGTGGCTTTTATGGAATTAACGAATGAAAAACCAGTAGTTCTATAAATTTGACCAACGATATAAGGCATTGGAGGGTAAAAATTAAACAGCGGATAACCATAACCATAGCCTAAATCAGGAGTCCAACGACAGGGTATTTGACCGTCTTTCAGGCATTTTTCTAATTCTAATTGACGAATCATTTGCATATCGTCGTGCATGTTGTAATAACCCGGTTTGAGTAAAAAGAAAAATGCCGGAAGAGTAAAAATAAAAGTTAAAATTGGCCAGAAAAGTTTGTGTTTGGTTATTTTAAACATGTTTATATTTTAACAGTCAGAGTTACTTTAGCTGATAAAGCAATAAATTATCTTCGTTTGGTTTAGGGTATTTATTAATTAAGATCAGGTTATCTAATTGATCAGAATTTAAAGATAGCCGACCTTGATTTATTAATAGATAAACATCATCTCCGGTTTTTTTGGCATTAAGTAAAGGATCAGGTATTTGGGTGAATCCAAGGCCGTAGCCAATTATGGTTAATTGAGACACATGATCACTGTAAATTTGCAGTCCATCAGGCAAAGTACCAAAGGAACCTTCCGTACCAACGATGACATTGACTGTTTGGGCTTTATTTTTAAGATATTCTGAAGCTTCTTTTATCCCCCAGCCTGAAGTCCAATCACTCAAATAACCTGTTTCTGTTGAGGGTAATTTAGTTTCAAAAGGATGGAGTGAAATATTTTTTATCCATAAAATATTAGGGGTTAAAATTACAAGCACAAAAATTAACCGACCTAAATTTGTTTTGAAAAATACAGATAATCCAATACTTAGTAGAATCACTAAAGATGGAATAATAAATAAAATATAACGGGCAGTAAATACCTTGGCAAAAGCACAATTGGCGATTAAAGGGAATAAAAACCAAAAAATTAAAGTCAAGACTTGACGGTTTTTTTGATAAAAAAGAAATAAAAATAAACCAATTAAAGCAAAAATTAAAACCGGCCAAGAAATATACTGGCCAAAAATAGTAAAAGTGTCACTAAGATGAGGTTTCAGAGGATCGAATGGGTGTTTGATAATTTGGCTAAGTGACCAGATATAGTCACGATTTCGAATAGCGATCATATTGAATTGAGGCCCTAAACGCAAAATATTGTATATAAAATAAGACAAAGTTGCCGATATAATAGGTAGATAAATAAACTTTATTTTTTTATAATTAAAAATTAAAAAAGTGATTAAAGAGAGAATAAGAAAATAAATAGCTGGTGATTTGGTAAGCCAAGCTGCTCCTAAGAGCATACCTAAAATAAGAGACAGATCTAAACGGCGAAATTTAGCCAAAAGTAACGAAAAGAAGAGGCTCCAGGAGCCAAACATAGAAAGAGTATTGTCGGGAACGGCTAGTCGATCGAAGAAAAAAGCAAAAGGCAGGCAGGTATAAATTATGATTGAAATTAAACCATAGGAGAAATTATCTTTGACAGATTCTTTTAAGAACTTGATCGGGTTACGAAAAGGGATGGTGAAGTCTATTAAAATACAACTTATTAAAAATATGGCGATTAAAGTTAAAAAGCCAGAAAAAATAGAGATGGTTCTGCCAGCTATTAATGGATCGGCAATGAATTTAAAAACTAGGGCGTTTAACCACATAAAAAGTGGCTGTTTACCATCAGTTTGAGGAATAAAACGAAGGGTTTCTTCGTGTTTTATAATTTGAGCCCATCGAATGTATATAGCTTCGTCACCAAAAACAGGGACAGCATGGAGATGTTGGAATCTGGTTAAAAAATATATAGCTGAGATAATTGCTAAAGCGAGAATTTTTTTGAAAAATTTATTTTTTTTGGTCATACAAGCCTCTGATGTCGTTGTATTTAACGCGAATAATTTCTTGAAGCATTTGCTTTGATTCCTTTTTAAATCTAATAGAATTATCGCCTTTAGTGGTGCTAGAATCCTCATTGCGCCACTTAACGGGCACTTCTTTAATTTTTGCTCCCCATTTTTGAGCCATAAATAAAAGTTCAACATCAAAGGCAGAAACCCGCCAACCAGTAGAAGTATTTTTTTCTTTGAAGAATTGTAAATTGGGAAATATTTTTTTTGCCAAATCAGTTTTAAAAGCTTTAAAGCCACATTGAGTATCAGTGATGTTATTAAGTAAAAATAATTTACGACCTAAAAGGAAAACCTGTGACATTAGTTGTCTGATAAAAGAAGTTCCTTCACGGCCAGATCCTCTGGAGCCAATAACAACATCATAGCCTTTATCGAAGTAAGGTAATAATTTAAGACTCTCTTTAAGGGGAGTGGATTGATCCATGTCAGTAAATAAAACGATAGGATATTTGGCTTTTTGAATACCTCCCCAAACAGCGGATGGTTTACCCCCGTGAGGTAAATTTAAAACACAAAAACCTTTGTGCTTAGAGGCAAAATCCTGAACTAATTTAAGACTATTATCAGTAGATTCGTCGTTGCAAATCAAAACTTCCCAATTAAATTGCTGTTTTATCAGAAAACTGTAAACATCATTTAAAACACCCTTTTTAAGATTATTTTCTTCGTTGTAACAAGGAATAACAATAGATAATGCGTCCATATGTTTATTTTAAACTATTTAGTTGCCTTGAGTATGAATTAACCGAAAAATTTTGATACCGTCAATTTCCCATTGAGCATCTATTTTTGCCCAACCAAAAGCAGCAATACCCCATTCAGGATTATTAATCGGGTTACAATCTATTTGGAATGGCTCACAAACAACAAAAAGCTGTTTTGTTACCTCCTGGTGAAGACTAGATAATTTTGTTTCATCAGTCATAGTTAAAAAATATTTATAGGGAGGATCATAGTTTTGTTTGGCAAGAAGAGCAAAATTATAATTTTCACCATTAGATTTTTCTATAATTGAACTCGAGATTTGTTTAACGGTGGACATTTGATGGTTAGGATTGTTTCGTAAGGGATTGTTAATTAGAGAAAAGTAAGTGATTATAAACAATAAAGGTATCCCGATAAATTTAAACTTGTCAATTAAGAAGGCAATCAAGATAAAAACAGCAGGGAATAAAAAAGCAAAATAGTGGGCATAAACGTGTTGTTTATATAAAGCCAGAGCGATTAAACCCAAAAAATACCAACCTGAAATTATCCAAAAGTAGGGAGATTTAGTTTTAGTTTGATAATTTTTGATCAAAAAAAGTCCGATAAGTATGGCAAAAATAATACTAATCATCATTCCAACACGATTATCTCTGCCAGAAATTAAATCTGTATTGATTTGATTGAAAATTGCGGGTAATTCAGGAATAGCTTTATAAGCTTTTATGTTGACAGTAGTTTCACGATAGGTAAAAAAACTGATTAAAGCATTAATATTTTGACCTTGATGTTTTAAATCAAATAAAATTTGAGGGATTAATGAAAGGAAAAAGATAAAAAAAGCTAAAAGGGTATTGATTAAAAACGGTTTGAGCTGCTTTGATTTCTTTTTTAAAAATCTAATTAACTCTAAAAACCAGTAAATACCAGGTAAAGGCAAAAGGGCTAACCCTAAATAATGACTATTGAGTACCATAATAAAACTGAGAGAGGCAAAGATAAAATAACGATATTTTTGAGTAAAAATTCCCTGAAAAAAGAAATAAATAAAAAGCAGAGCAAAAAAAGGCATAATGTTTGGATTCCAAATAAAATTGGAGTATTTGATGACAACCGGAGAAATAGCAAAAAGAAAGGCGGCAATTTTAGCCACAGATGGGGAAAACCATTTTTTAGCAACAAAATAAATCAGAAAAATAGTGGCAATATTTATAAGAGCAATAAAAATAGCCGGTCCAATGGGGTTAAAGTTTGATAATAATAATGAAGGGGCGATAAGATAATAAAACCAAGGGCCAAGATACATATTACCGATACTGGTTTGGGGACCAATGAAAAATAAATTTCCATGGCGGAAAAGATCACGGATAATAAAAACATCGCGCCCCTGATCACCTAAAAATTCCATGTAATCACCGATTCGGTAAAGTCTTAAAAATGACCCAATAAGGATAATTAAAATTAGAATCCAGTTTGAAACGATAACCTTTTTAAATTTATTAAGCACGATGAAAATTAATTTTAAACCAAAGACGGAAAAGGTCAGAGAAGCTTTTTATAATAACTTTTATATTCCTTCCGGTAGCTTTACCTTCGGTACGGGGATAATGATGAACTCCAACTTCGACAATTTTAAAGCCGGTTTTTTTGGCTTTGATTAAAAATTCACTACTAATAAAAGCTCCCCTTTCGGCTTCAAGTTTGGGAATATGGTCAACAACTTTTTTACTGATCAACTTAAAGCCACAATCAATGTCGGTGACTTTGAGCCCAAATAGAATAAAAACGATTAATTCCCAAATTTTAGAAGTTATAATTGTAGTTTTGGAGACTTGACGGGAAAGATAATAACCGATGATAATGTCGGCTTTGGTACTCTGTTGTTTTTTGATTAATTTTTTTATCTCGGAGAAATCAAATTGACCGTCTGAATCAGTGAAAGCAATCCATTGATATTTAGAATTATATAGACCACTTTTGAGGGCTGCGCCATAACCCCGGTTGGGATTATGAGTGATAATTTTTACTTGCCGGGGATATTGATTTTTAATCTTTTGCAAAACTTTAGCGGTATTATCTTTTGAACCATCATTGATTAAAATTATTTCCCATTTTTCGGTTATTTTATTTAAAATCGGAATTGTTTTAGAAACGGTATTTTCGATGTTTTTTTCTTCGTTGTAGCAGGGAAAGAAGACAGACAGTTGGTCAATTAAGAATTGCTTCATACTGTAATGAGTATAGCAATAATGATGACTTTGGGAAACCTATGACAGGAAACTCCGAATACTTGACAATTAGTCAAAGTATTTATATAATATCCCATAATTATTTTTTAATAGTAATTTAAACAGGTGGAATATATGAAAAATAAATTGTTAACAGCCGTTTTGGCGGCAATTTCTTTGTTTGTAGTACTAAAGCCAGTTTCAGTTATGGCTGATAGTTACTCCAGCGACGATAATAGAAAAACCTTATCAATAGATAAAAAGATAAGATCGTTAAACTGGAATTATTATGTAGATAATATTTCCAATACTAAAAAAGTTTTTTACAATGGAGAGCTGGTTGAATTTAAAATCAAAGTAACTAACACCGGAACTACTAATATGAAAAATATTAAAGTAACTGATAAGTTGCCTTCATTTTTAAAATTAGTCTTTTTCCCAGGTACCTATAATAGTACTGATAATAAAATTGAATGGACTATTAACGAACTTAATGCTGGTCACTCACAAGAGTTTTTGATCAGAGCAAAAATTGATAAGGCAACCGAGGTGAAGACTTTAACAAAGGAAACCAATGTAGCTCTCGCCAGTGTAGATGAAATCAATGAAAAGGATGATGCTATTTATTATATAAAAAGTGGTACTTCCAGTGCTATAAGCACGGTGGCTTTGCCAGAAACCGGTAGTATTAGTTTGGTATTAGAAACTATAGGAGCTGTTGGAGTAGGAATCTCCGGGTTGGCTTTGAGAAAAAAGATCCGCGGATACTAAGCTAGATCTTAGATGATAGATCGTAGATCGTAGAAAGACTTAAAAACAAATAAAATCCCCTGCTGAAAAGTGGGGGATTTTATTTGCCAAAGTTGGTTGAGGCTTATTTGGTAATTAGACGGAGGCTCATAACCAGTGCCGGGGAATAAAGATCCGAGAATTTTTTGTCAGCCCCAAACCAGGGATCGTGAATTTTATAGTCACCGTTGCTACCACTGATGATGACAATAAAATGCATCCCGGCAATATTAGCCATTTTGACCTGAGCAATAACATATCGCCCTTGTTTAAGTTCTTCGTCAATAGTACCAATGTTGTAGGTTACTTGCTTGTAGGTATAACCACTTGGTGGGCTGGGAGTAGACATATAGGCAGTATTACCCCAAAAATTACTGGAATTAGCAGCATAAGCTGAAGGAGTTATATCGTGACCAAGTTTTTTATAAACCATAGAAATACTATTGATATAACAACCAACTGAACCAATGGTATCTTGAGAGTTGCCGATGAATTGTTTGCACCAACGAGGATCTCTTTGAGAATAAAAGTTACCGTCGCTACCAGATCCGGGAACAGAGTCTAAACAAGTACTGCCTCCAGCAGAACGAGAGAAGCTCTTAAGAGCGGCTAATTGAGACTGGGCTTCAGTTAGTAGTTGTTGATATTTTTTTTCATCATTTTTTGTACTTTCCAATAATTTGTTTTTGGCTACTTTTTGATTGTTAAGACTGATTTTTTGTGAGGCTAGGGTTTTTTTGAGTTCTTCTAATTCATTTTGTTTTTTTTCTTTGGCGGTTTTTTGGGTGTCATAATTGTACCGAATTTTTTCCATATCAATTAAATTTTGTTTACTGTTGGATTGGATTGAAGAAAGGTATTGATGTTGTTCTAAAAAAGTATTGATGTTGTCAGAAAAAAGATAGGCAAATGAAGGATATTTTTTTTGGAGTTTATAACTTTGAATTATTTGATTAATATAGGTGGCAGATAATGAATCAATTTGTTTTTCAAGTTTGCCAATTTCCACATTAAGACCAGAAATTTCTTTTTCTAAAGTAGCGATAGAATTCTCGGTTTGGGTAATTTTAAGTAAGGTTAATTGGTATTGTGAATCTAATAAACTGATTTGATTGCTTAAAGTATTTTTGGCCGTACCAAGTTCGTTTAACTTTTTAGTATATTGGGAGATTTGTGATTCAAGATCTTCAGTGTTCTGAGAGAAAACGAAATTCGGACGGGAAATTAAACTAACAATTAAAAATAAAAAAACGATTTTTTTGAACATCAGACTAAAATTTGATATATCTTTTGACTCCGATGAGGCTGGCGAAAAATCCGATAAAAGACCCTAAAATTATTTCTGCTGCCAAAAATATTGTATATAATTTAAGATCACCGGGAATAAACTCAATAGGAGTAAAAAAGGAATTTATAAGCTGACGTTTGATAATAAAAACTGTAAAGACTAAAATTGAGCCGATAAAACTACCTAAAACTCCATAAAAAATTCCTTCTAATAAAAATGGTTTTTTAACATACCAATTTGATGCTCCTAAAAGCCGACTGATTTTAATCTCATCTTTTCGATTGGTGGTTTTCATTCCAATGATGGAAGATATGGCAAAAAAAGTGACCAGAAGAACGATAACAGTGATAACGATTCCCCCTTTACGAATAGTATTAGTCCAATCAAGTAAAGTATTGATAATGTCTTTTTGATAAATAATTTCATCAACAACATCAGTCCGAGTGGCATAATTTTGATAAATTTGTTCTAAAACTGCAGGGTCAGAAACTGTAACTTCAACCGAAGCCGGCAGTATGCTGGCGGTAACCATTTCGGTTAAATCAGAATTCCCTTGGTTTTGTTGACGATAAATTTCTAAGGCTTTTTCTTTGGAAATAAATCTGACTTCTTTAACATTTTTGTAATTAGCCAGCTCAGTTTTTAGATTTTCTACGGCAGAATTATCTAAACCATCTTTTAGATAAATAGTAATTTCCGGCTTAGTTTCAAAGTAATTAAGGGTTTTAACAATTCCGTTGGTAATAACAGCAAAAACAGAAATCAAGATAAAACTAAAGGTCATTAATAATAAAGCGGTGAAACTTTGGATAGGTGAACGGCGAATATGATGCCAGCTAGTTTTGATTGAGTTCATTATTTTTTTTATTTTTAATTTTTTTAATTTTTTGAGGTATAGCTGAATCAAAAACAATAGTGCCTTCTTTTATTTCAACCTTGCGTTTATCAAGTGAATCGACAATTTCCTGATTGTGAGTAGTCATAATAATTGTAGTTCCATTTTTTTCATTGATGTTTTTTAAAAGTTTGACTAAGTTCCAAGAATTTTCGATATCTAAATTCCCTGTGGGTTCATCGGCTAAAATAACTTCGGGCTCGATAGCTAAGGCCCTAGCTAAAGCGGCTCGTTGAAGCTCTCCGCCAGACAATTGTGACGGAAAAAGATAACGGCGGCTGTTAAGATTGACTTCCTTGATAACTTCATCAATTTTAGTTATGATTTTGTCTTTGGGAAATTTGATGATATCCAAGCTAAGAGCAATATTTTCTTCGACCGACTTATCCATTATTAACTGATAGTCTTGAAAAATAACACCGATTTTTTGGCGAATATTATCTATATCATTTTTTTTACCAAATTTAAGGTCGATATCATTTATAGTAAGACTGCCATTACTGGGTTTAACTTGGTTTAAAATGAGCTTTAATAAAGTTGATTTGCCTGCTCCGGATGGTCCGACGATAAAGATAAACTCTCCCGGAGATATAGTAAAAGTAATGTCTTTCAGAGCATTGATAAGGCCGTAATTTTTATCAACTTTATCAAAAACTATTTTCATTGCTATTCAAGAATTTTGATGCTACCAACATCTAATAACCAACCGGCTTTATTGGATTTATTAGTTTCACCTTTAACTTCAACTTTTTTGCCGACAAATAAATCAAGATCGACAATAGACGAAGTAAGCGCAGCATTTTGAGTTTTGCCGCCTTCACGTTCGAGAGTATGAGTTCCCTCGCCATTAATACCGCCAGATTTGACCGTACCGGTAGCACCGTCGGCAAAATTTTTGCTGGTATTACCGTATAAAACTCCAACTGTTACTTCTTGACCTTCAACAACCTGAGCAGCTTGATTTTCAACAAGACTTTCTTGTGGGGAAACTGTTTTAGTTTGTGAAGGAAACAAACGAGAAGCACCAAAACCAACTACAACAGCAATCACTATAATTAGTGGATAGATAAATTTTGGGGTATTTTCGGGAACTTTTAAAGATTGAACAGGTTGGTTAACAGGGTTATTGGTAGATAGATTTGGTATATCCATAAAAATTTAAAAAGTTAATAATTCAGTATAACAAATTAGTAATTAGATCGTAGATTGTAGATGGCAGAAAAACAATAAAACTTGATGGTTTTAGATAGGATCTGAAAAAAATTGTTGGAAAGATTTATAGTTTTTGTCGGCAGGGATAAATACCCATTGTTTGTTGATAAAAGTGGTAGGGTGATAAATTAAACCGTCTTTGGCGGTAGTGCCAACAGTAATTTCTTTTTTATCCAAAGAAAAACTGGAAATGTTGGGTAAAATAATTGATCCAATTTGAGCTATCTGAACATCAGAGATATCTTTGGAAAGATCCTGATCCCAGAAATTATATAAATCAAACACCTGATTAACAGAGCTAACTAATTTGCCGTCTTTAGTTTTTTGAATTAGAGCGTCAATAACTAGCTGTTGACGTTGAATTCGAGCTAAATCAGTGCCCCCTTGAGCAACTGTATCTCCGCCCTTACGAGAACGGACAAACTCGGTAATATTGGTTTCATCTAAATGGACATTACCGGATTTAAACTCAACGGTTTTATAGATTGGAGCACCTGATTTTGGATCTTTGATGTAATCAGGGTTAGGATATTGCTTATCAATAAAACCAGTTTGAAGGACGATATCTATACCACCAGTAAGATTAACGAATTTAATTAAATTAGTGGTGGTTAAAACAATAATATGATCAATTTGCTGGCCGGTTAGTTGAGTAAATTGATTTTTTATATAACCAAACTTGTCTGTTTGGGTAAGCGATTGAGGGTAAATTTGATTGATTTTAGTGTTGATGTCATAAAACCAAAGATCACGAGGGATAGGAATAATGGTAGTTTTGTTAGTTTTTAAATTTAATGAAGCAAAAATAATGGTGTCGGTAGTTTCAGTTTTTTCCAGGGAATCATTACGTTGGTCAAGACCGAGAATAATAAAATTAATTTTATCCTTTTGTTCATAAGGGTTTTCCTGAGAAACTTGATCGATAAAATTTTTGAGATATTCAGGTGGTTTATTGATTTTTTTACCAATAAATTTGGCTCCAAGATTAAAGCCAACAAATGACAGACTAAAGAGACATAAAATTGAGACAAAAACTATTTTTACTGATTTTGGCATAGTTATAATTTTAATTCAGCTTGAATAAAGGCGTCAAGGTCACCATCGAGAACAGCGGTAGTGTCGGAAGTTTCGTAACGGGTACGAAGATCTTTGACCATTTTATAGGGATGAAGAACATAGGAACGAATTTGATGACCCCAACCGGCAACAACATTCTCCCCTTTTAAATCCTTTTTTTCTTGGTTCTGTTTTTCTGCTTCAAGAGCCCAAAGTTTTGAACTTAACATTTGCATAGCTAATTCACGATTTTGTTCTTGGCCCCGTTGACTTTGGCAAGAAACACTAATACCGGTAGGTTTGTGAACCAATCTAACAGCAGTAGAAACTTTGTTGACATTCTGTCCCCCATTTCCACCAGATCTGAAGGCGGAAAATTCAATATCTTCCGGAGGAATTTTGAATTCGGCATCTGAACTAAAATCAAAAATTGGAGTAACTTCGACTTTGGCAAAAGAGGTTTGACGAAGACTGTCGGCATTGAAAGGAGAAAGACGAACTAATCGGTGAGCGCCAGATTCTTTTTTAAGATAGCCATAGGCAAACGGTTGATTGATTTTAATATAGACAGATTTAATTCCGGCTTCTTCACCCGGAGTAAAGTCGATGACTTCAAATTTCCAGGCTTTACGTTCTAAAAATCTAAGATACATACGTTGAAGCATAGAGGCCCAATCCATGGCCTCAGTGCCACCCTGACCTGAATGAACGGATAAAATAGCTGATTTTGAATCATATTTTCCTGAGAGATAGGTTTGAATTTCTAATTCAGCAATAGCAGATTCTAAATTAGTTAATGAATTTTGGATTTCCATTTCCATGGACGGATCCGGGTTTTGGGCCACAAATTCGATGAATTCATTTAAAGTTTGGAGGTCGGATGCAATTTTTTGGATTTGTTGAATGATTTTTTGGAGAAAAGAAATTGACTGAAGTAATTCTTGGGCTTTGGTAGGGTTATGCCAAAGGTTGGCATTTTGAGATTCTTTTTCAAGAGTTGAAAGGTTTTGAACTTTGTCCTGATAACTCAGTTTGTTTTTAATAGCTTCAAATTTTGATTTTAATTCTGAAAGATCAATCATATTTATTTTTCGTCGATGTTTCTTATCATATCATCTGAAATACTCTTAATGATAGCTTTTTTAATTTCCTTAATTTGCTTTTGGGGAAATCCATTGAGGCTGTTTTTAATTTGATCAGAGGCATTGGTGATAAATTTACCAATATCTGAATCGTTAAAATTTTCAAATTGATTTTGACTATTTTTGGGGAGTTTCGAATACATAGCCCCTAAAACATTAGACGAAGAAATAGTTTCTCCAATAAAAACGGTAGGGTCGTTATTAGAAACTTGATGTGACTGATTTTGACCAAACCAGTTAATTAATAAAAAAACTAAGGTTAAAAAAATAACTAAACGAAGAAGACTTTTAAAAGTAATCCGCTGTAGTTTAGGTTTTTTGGGCATTAAATTATTGGACTAACTTTGAAGTTAAAAATTCAATGATAGGAGTATCGCCCTGAATACATTTTTTGGCAACCGGATCAAAACCAGTAGGAACGCCAATGCCTCCAGTTTCAATAATCTCTGGACAATATTGTTTGGCAATATCCAATAAAACTGTTTGATTGTCTTTGTTGTAGTAGACTTCCTTGTAGTTTATTTTTAGTTTTTTGTCTTGATTATTTTGATCTAACCATTTTTCGACATTTTCACAATGAGGACAGCCATTGCCCCAATAAAAAATTAAATCCGGATCGTCATAGACAGTAGAGCCTTGATATTTATCATTATCGGCGATTTCTGAAGGTTGAGAATTATTGTCAGTCGGTGTTTGGGTTTTTGGTGGTTGAGACAAGAGATAAAAAAGGCTTAAAAATATACCAAAGGCAATCAAAAAAGGAATTATTTTTTTAATCATTATTTAGTTTTTGAGGTAATGCCAATAATTTTATCGCCTTGAGTGATTTTATCTAAAACATCAAGTCCGGAAATAACTTCACCAAAATTAACGTAATCTGAGGTTAAATGTTGACAACCTTCGGTGGTAAAACAGATAAAAAATTGACTATCATTGCTGACTAATTTTGTGTCGGCAGTACGAGCTAAACCAAGACTACCGCGAACAAATGGAATATCGTTTAATTCGGAATCTTGTTTACCACCACCAGTACCGTCACCAGATGGATCGCCACCTTGAGCCATAAAACCAGGAATGACACGATGAAAAATAAGATTATCGTAATAACCAGAATCGGCTTTTGTAATAAAATTAGCCACAGTTTTTGGAGTTTTATCTTGGTAAAGTTTGATTAAAATTTCTCCATTTTTGGTTTTTAGAGAAACTACGGGATTTTGGTTGGTCATAGTTTTTGAAGGTAAAATAGTAATATCAGCTGATGAAGTAGGAACAGTATTTAAATCCAAATTTTGTTCCTGATTAGATTTGGTGGTACAACCAGAAATAAATAAAGCAGAAACAATAACTAAACAAAGATATTTAAATTTTTGATTCATAGTTTGATTGTAGCAAAATTAAAACTTTTTTATCGCCTTGATTGATGTCTTCTTTTTGTTTTGAAGCAGGAAAATCATGAATACTTTGCATGAGGAGTGAGTAAGAATATTTAAAATAGGCACCAAATTGGGTACCAACATCATGAACAGTAAATTTGTTGATAGAATCGTCGTAACCAAGAATAACCAAATTATGATAATAAGGTCCGCCTTCTTTGAAATGTTTGTTTTCTTGATAGAGAGTTTTTCCGTTGGCCGGGACAATTATAGGGATATCCTGAGAAAGATATTTTTTGAGATCTTCAACAGTTGGGTTGGCAATTATCTTAGTTGAATAGCCTAAATATTTTTGAGCCACAAGAGACATTTGCTCAAGATTAATATCATGAGTGAAAGCTTGTTGAGTTTCAAAATCAAATATTTTTAATAAATCGTTTTTAATAGTTTGAGGGTCGGCAAAAGTGATATTTTTATAATAATAGTCAACGGTTAGGAGCGCGGCTTCTTCACAAGCGTCTTGCCAAGGCTGATCCCAATTCTTTTCAGGGGATTGGGGAACAAAAACAGTTTTTATCTGGTGTTTGTTGGGTAGGCCAGAAGGAAGTATTTTGGTAGGTTGGGGGATAATAGTTTCTTTAACTTCTTCGACTTTCTGAGAAATTTGGTTAATTTTGTTTTGGACTTTATTTTTAGGGTAAAATTTAAAAATTAAGAATCCAAAGCTAATTAAAATTGTAAAAATAATAACAATAGAAACCAATTTATTTTTTGACATAGTTTATTATATAATAATTTCTATCTTGGAATAAAAATAGTCCATAAAATGGCCAATTATTTATAATCTACGGATTGATATTTTTGTAAGTTGTAGTAGAATAATCGAATGCCAAATTTGACCGATATTCGAAACGTTGCAGTGATTGCCCATGTTGACCATGGAAAAACGACTTTGGTCGACGCTTTATTAAAACAAACGCATACTTTTAGGGAAAACCAAGACGAGATGTCGATGGACCGAATCATGGATAGTAATGATTTGGAAAGAGAAAAAGGGATCACTATTTTATCGAAAAATACTTCAGTATTTTATAAAAACGCCAAAATTAATGTAGTTGATACTCCGGGTCACGCTGATTTCGGCGGTGAAGTAGAACGAGTATTAAATATGGTTGATGGGGCTTTGTTGATTGTCGATGCGGCTGAAGGGCCATTATCACAGACTAAATTTGTGTTGAAAAGAGCTTTGGAAAATAAATTGAAGGTTATTTTGATTATCAATAAGATTGAT
>CAZWUG010000006.1:0-21039 GCA_964637525.1 uncultured Gammaproteobacteria bacterium
AGAGCGCTTCGTTTACATCGAAGATGTCGGGGGTCCGAGTCCCTCAGTGACCACAGTTAAATCCCCCTTACCTTTGGGTTTTCCCCTTTGAAGAAAGGGGAACTTATACTATAATATCTGACACATCTTGTTGATTTGAGCGGTATTTAGAAAAAGAACAAGAGTAGTTTAAAAATTTGCCGAAGTGGTGAAATTGGTATACACGTACGCTTGAGGTGCGTATGTCGCAAGACGTGGGGGTTCAAGTCCCTCCTTCGGCACCAAAGAAGTGATTTGATTGATTTAGTGGTGGTTTTGCTTTTGTTAAGGTATAATTAAATTCGATATAATTCCCAACATAAAAATTATTTTTATACTGTATGAATCAAAAAAATACACCTGCACACCAAGAATCAATTAATGTTAGAGATTTTGTGTTTCAAAATATTACGGCTTATGATGGTGAGGCAACTTTTTTGTCTGGTCCAAGTGATAAAACTAAAAAGCTTTGGGAAGAATGTAAGAAGCTTTTAAAAAAAGAAAGTGAAAAGGGTGGAGTTTTGGATATTGATACGAAAACTGTTTCTAATATTGTTAGTCATGCGGCTGGTTATATCAAGAAAGATTTGGAAGTAATTGTTGGTTTACAAACGGACAAGCCATTGAAAAGAGCGATTAAACCAGCTGGTGGAATTAGGGTAGTAATGCATGCTTGCGAAGAAAATGGTCGAGAGGTTGATCCTGAGGTAGTCAAGTTTTTTACTGAGTACCGAAAAACCCATAATGATGGAGTTTTTAGCGCTTACACTGAAGAGATGCGTCGGCTTAGAAAAACCGGTGTTTTAACCGGTTTGCCGGATGCTTATGCTAGAGGAAGAATTATTGGAGATTATCGTAGAATTGCTTTGTATGGTGTAGATAAATTAATTGAAGAGAAGAATAAAGATAAAGAAAAATTAGTCGGAGAAATGAATGATGAGTTGATTAGATTGCGGGAAGAAGTAAGTGAACAAATAGTGGCTTTGGAAATGATGAAACAAATGGCAGCAACTTATGGCTTTGATATTGGCCGACCGGCTTTGTCGGCAACTGAGGCGGTTCAATGGACATATATGGCTTATTTATCGGCAATTAAAGAACATGATGGAGCGGCTATGAGTTTGGGTAATGTCAGTAGTTTTTTTGATATTTATATTGAGAAAGATTTGAAAGAAGGAATTTTAACAGAAGAACAAGCTCAAGAATTAATTGATCAATTTGTGATGAAGCTTAGAATAGTTCGTCATTTGAGATCGGCGGAATATAATGCTTTGTTTGCGGGTGATCCTACCTGGATTACTGAAGCCTTGGGTGGTTGTTGGAGTAATGGTCAGCATAAGGTGACTAAAACAGCTTATCGGTTTTTACAAACTCTTTATAATTTAGGACCGTCACCTGAGCCGAATATGACGGTGCTATGGTCAGAAAATTTACCCAAAGCTTTTAAGAAATTCTGCACAAAAGTGTCAATTGATACTTCTTCAATTCAATACGAAAACGATGGGTTAATGCGAAACTGTGGTTGTACCGATGATTATGGTATTAGTTGCTGTGTTTCAATGTTGGAAACCGGAAAGCAAATGCAATTTTTTGGAGCTCGGTGTAATATCGCTAAAGCTTTGTTGTTGGCGATAAACGAAGGGACTGATGAAGTGACGGGGATTAAAATTTTGGATGTAGATGCGGTTAAAGATAATTATCTTGATTACAAAGAAGTGTGGAAAAGATACAAAGAAACTTTGTCGTTTTTAGTTGAAAATTACGTAAATACCATGAATGTAATTCATTACATGCATGATAAATACTATTACGAGAGAGCTCAGATGGCTTTATTGGATACTGAGGTGAAGCGAGTAATGGCTTTTGGAGCTGCCGGTTTGTCAGTAGCAGTAGATTCTTTGTCAGCCATAAAGTATGCTAAAGTAAAACCAATCAGGAATGAGCAAGGAATAGCCACTGATTTTGAAATCACCGGAGAATTCCCAAAATATGGTAATGATAACGATAAGGTTGATGATATTGCTAAAGAAATAGTGGAATTTTTCAATAACGAATTGAAAAAACATCATATTTATCGAAATGCCAAGCCAACTTTGTCGATTTTGACAATTACCTCAAATGTAGTTTATGGCCATAAAACCGGAGCGACTCCAGATGGCCGTAAGGCTGGTGAACCGTTTGCGCCCGGAGCTAATCCGATGCATGGACGAGATACCAGCGGGGCAATTGCTTCATTGAATTCAGTCAGTAAACTGGGTTATAAAAATGCCAGAGACGGTATTTCAAATACTTTTTCGACTACCACCAAAACTTTGGGCGGAACCGTGGAAGAACAAGAAGGAAATTTAATTGAACTTCTTGATGGTTATTTTAAGAAAGGCGGTCATCACTTAAATGTAAATATAATGGATAAATCTACTTTATTAAAAGCTATGGAACATCCGGAAGAATATCCACAACTGACAATCAGAGTTTCCGGTTATGCCGTTAACTTTGTAAAGTTAACCAGAGAGCAACAGGAAGAAGTATTGGCCAGAACATTTTTTGAATCGATGTAAATTATGTTGGAACTAATTTCGAAAAAGGAAAATTTTTCACCGGATGAAATGGGTCAAAGCTTGGAGACTGTAGCCATGAAAAAAGTGAGTTATCCTTGGTGGAAAACGTTAATTTTGGCTATTTTAGGGGGAATTTTTATTGCTTTTGGGGCGATGTTCGCCACTACTGTTTGTTCCGGAAGTTCTGTTGTCCCCTACGGTTTGTCTAAATTACTAACTGGAATATCATTTAGTTTGGGGTTAATTTTAGTGATATTAAGTGGGGCAGAATTATTTACCGGTTCGACAATTGTGTCTGTGGGGGTGGTAAATAAAAAAATTAAAATATTGAAATTAATTGAAAATTGGAGTTTAGTTTATTTAGGAAATTTTATTGGTTCAGTTTTAATTGCTTTATTAGTTTTCCGGGGAAGACAATATACATTTGGCGGTGGGGTGGTTGGGGTGAATGCGGTAAATATGGCATTATCCAAATTACACCATACGTTTGGGGAATCTATTTCATTAGGTATTTTATGTAATATGTTGGTTTGCTTGGCTATTTGGTTAACTTACAGCACAAAATTAGTGGCAGGGAAAATATTGGCTTTGGTATTTCCTATTACAGCTTTTGTAGCGGCTGGTTTTGAACATAGTGTGGCTAATATGTATTTTGTGCCAATAGCTTGGTTAATTAAGAATTTTGATCCGAGTTTTGTGGTAAGTATTAACGTAACCGATTTAACTTTGGGGCATTTTTTGATGGGGAATTTATTACCGGTAACCATAGGGAATATAATCGGCGGTGTTTCGATTTGGCTAACATTAAATTTTTTGTATAAGAAACATGCTTAGAGTCCACTCGATTGAAACTTTTGGGACTCATGAAGGTCCAGGGTTGAGATTGGTGGTTTTTTTGCAGGGGTGTAATATTCGTTGTTTATATTGCCATAATCCGGATTTGCTTGAATGCCGTGGCGGCAAATTAATGAAAAGGAAAGAAATAATTGAAATTGCAGAAAAACAAAGAGAATATTTTGGTATTGATGGTGGAGTAACTGTGTCCGGGGGCGAACCAACTTTGCAAGCAGCATCTTTAAATAAACTTTTTAGAAGTTTGATTAAAAGAAAAATTAAAACGGCGTTGGACACTAATGGAACAATAATAACAGATGAAGTAAAAAAACTTTACAAAAAAACTGATTTATTATTGCTTGATATCAAACATATTGACGAAGAAATGCATAAGAAACTAACAGGGTCATCAAATAAAAATGTGTTAGAAATGGCAAAATTCAGAGAAAATACAGGTAAACCTATGTGGATAAGATATGTATTGGTGCCAGGATGGAATGACCAGGAAAAGTATTTAAGACAATTTGGTCAATATTTTTTAGGTTATAAAACAATTGAAAGAGTGGAGATACTCCCCTACCATACCCTTGGTGTGTATAAGTATAAAGAGTTGGGTTTGGAGTATAAATTATCAAAGGTGTTGCCTCCAACTAAAGAAAGTCTAGAGAAAACCCAAAAAATACTGAGTGAATATTTTGCCAAAGTTTTGGTAAAGTAGGATTGATTGTTGGAAGTAAAAAGTTATTGTATAATAACGGTTACTTTGGTAAACAATGCCCGTCGTCCCTAGTTGGGACTAGGGGCCAAGCATTGAGAAATCAATGCCCCGTCGTCTAATGGTAGGACATCAGCCTTTGGAGCTGAGTATTGTGGTTCGAATCCATGCGGGGCAACCATTGGACAGACACCGTTGCAAGGTACCGTTGCAAAGATGGTCACTTTTCTTATATTAGATAACTTTATTATTGTTTCTTTATTTTATTTGATTATTTGGCCTTTTTCAGATGGCGTAAACTTGATGTTTTAAGAGTTATGGAAAACATTTGAAGCTAAATAACTGACTCCACCTAGTCAAATTAATAGTATTAACCTTAAAACAGGAAGAAATTAATCAAAAAAGAGACCAAAATGCAACGGTGCCCCGTTGCAAAAAACAGACATTTAAGTTTTTATCATGACATTGAAATGATTATTATATATCTTTCTGTATATCTCATGATAATCCCTGTCTTGGAGTCAATTGAGGCTACAATAAGTCTATCTGTCTCTGTATTAATCCTTTAATTTCTATAATTAATTTTGCCTTAGCCCAGTCTTTTTGAGAATCAGTCAGGATTTCACCTAGACCGGCTAAAATATTTTTTGAATTAATCTTATCCAAATATTTTAGTAATGATAAATAAAATTCTTTTGGATCTTTTCCGGTTCGGTGTTTAATTATTTGATAATTAATTTGTGATGCTTCAGGTAAGCCTAAAAAATAGTGAATGTCAAATAAATCTCTGTTGGCTAGACTGCCTCTTTCAGTCACTGCCACTAACTTGTGGGCTATCATATCTTTTAAATCAATAACCCTGACCGTTGTGCCGTAAAATGGAGTTAATTCATAGTGATTATAAGAATTATCCCGAGTTGATACCTCAACTTTTATCTTAGCCAGGTTGGCGCCGTAACTTACCAACCAAAATAAAGTGTTATATTTTGCACTTTGATCTTTTATCTCGAATTTTGCAGACAGTAAGGCCGACATTTTTTCCACAAATTCATTTAGCTGGGGTGAATCTTTTTTAAAATCAGCCGTCAGATCAAAATCTAAGTCAACCGAAAATCTGGGTAAATTATAAAACAGTAACGCCGCTGTTCCGCCTTTAAACCCTAATAACGGTCCCAGGTAGCTATTTTTATAAATATCAATCAAGATATTGGTTAGATTTGTTTTATGTAAGGTGATATCTAGAGCTCTCATTTTTTATTTTTATTTATAAAAGTTAAAATTAATTTGTTTTCACCATAAACTTTGGTATTTGTTTCTGTCATTAAATTCCAGTCGACCTGTCTCAGGTTATCAAAATATTCATCTCCATCCAGATATAATTTATCACAAATGGCTCTTTCTATACCGGCTATTTGGATGCCATTCTCGTTTTTAACACCAAAAGTATTTAACAGAATACTGTCCTTAATTTTACGGTAAACATAATTTTGTCCGTCTATTTCAATTTCCTGAGACCGATTGGAAATAACATATATTGCCGAATATGGCTGGAAAGTTATTCCTTCTTTTTGTAAAACAGAATATAAACTGATATATGATGGGCTTCGATATTTGTTGGCGAACTCTAATCGGGAGTAATCTTTTGATAAAGAATAAATTCCCTTAGAAATTTTAAAAATATCTCCTCTGGCTAGAGCATATTTTAAGGCTGATCTTAATTTCTGTCCGGTATATCCGGCTACGGCCTGACTTAAATCAGAGAATCTAAAAACTGTTTGGGTATCTCTTTTTGATTTAATAAAATCTTTTATGAAGCTCATATAACCTCTCTGTGTAAATTAATTACACTTACAGGTTACAATAAACAAAATTCCGTGTCAACTGTGTAAACTGACACCTTAGTTTTCTTCATTTTTGAGATGTTGTTTGATACTAAATATAGGCGATTTTGGTACTAAATTATAATTATTTTTGTGAGAAAATGCTGATTTTTAGTGTTTTGAGCTTATTTAAAACTATACTGGTGGTGTTTGATACACATTTGGTTAGTTTTATCCCCTGTCTTATTTTTGGAAAAAAAATATACTGATAACTACATTCAGATAAATAATGAATTGGGTGTGATTCCCAAACTGTGCCGCAACGGTAACCATGCCAACAGTCTAAAGTCAGTTAGATAGGCAGGTAGTCCGACCTTATTTATTTTAGGCCAGAGGCCTACTGAATTTTTGGTCCGAGCCAGACTAAGCATGTTTTATTAATTTAAAATCTGGTGAGGAACCGGATTTTTTTGTTTATTAAAAAATAAGATATGTTTCAAAAAATTAAAAAAAGAGATGGCCGGATTGTTAAATTTAATATTAACAAGATTAAAATCGCGATTCAAAAAGCGGCTGACAAAACAGGTGAATTTGACGAAAGAGTGGCTTTAAAATTGAGCTTAAAAGTTTTGGATTTGGTAGAAAAAAGAGTTACTAATAAGATTCCTAAAGTTGAAGAGATACAAGATTTGGTAGAAGAAGTTTTATTGGAATCTAAATATAAAAAAACAGCCAAAGAATATATTACCTACAGACAGGAAAGGACGAGAACCAGGGAAGCTAAGGCAAATTTAATGCAGATTTATAAAACGATTGCTTTGGCTCAGGCCGAGGAAGATAGTGATGTGAAGCGGGGGAATGCTAATGTTGATGGGGATACGGCTATGGGAAAAATGTTACAGTTTGGAGCGGAAGGAAGTAAAGAATTTGCTAAATCATTTTTGATGAAACCTGAATATGCAGCCGCCCATAATAATGGTGATATCCATATTCATGATTTGGATTTTTGGGCAACAGGGACATTGACTTGCTGTCAATCTGACCCGTTAGTTTTGTTTGAAAAGGGTTTTAACACCGGTCATGGATTTTTAAGAACCCCAAATTCGATTAGCAGTTATGGGGCATTGGCTGCCATATTGTTGCAGGCAAACCAAAATGAACAACATGGGGGTCAATCGATTCCTAATTTTGATTATGCTATGGCGCCGGGGGTATTGAAAACTTTTCGAAAGAGTATAATGACTAATTTAGTTAAATTAATTGAATTTACTTCAGATAAGAAGGTTGAGAAAAAAGATATAAAGCAAATTGTTGATGAGGTTGAAGGAAAAAATAAATTGATTTATCCCAAATTATCTAATGATTTTTTAAAGAATCTAAAAAGTTTAATCAAAAAGAATTTAAAAGAAGATTTGACCGTAAAACAGTTAGAGAAGACGGCGGAATTTTCAGCAAAGGATACAGAAGAGCAAACAAATCAGGCAATGGAAGGTTTGGTTCATAACTTAAATACCATGCATTCAAGAGCTGGGGCTCAAGTGCCATTTACTTCAATTAATTTTGGTACCGATACCACAGCAGAAGGACGTTTGGTTTCAAAAGCCTTTTTGGAAGCAATTATGAATGGGTTAGGCAAAAATGAAACACCGATATTCCCTATTTCAATTTTTAAAGTTAAAGAAGGAATAAATTATAATCCGGCGGATCCTAATTATGATCTTTTTAAAAGATCAATGGAGGTTTCGAGTAAACGTCTTTTCCCTAACTTTGTTTTTGTGGATGCTCCATTTAATTTGAAATATTACAAACCCGGTGATTATAGAACGGAGATTGCGACAATGGGCTGTCGGACCCGGGTTTTTAGTTCAGTTTTCCCTGAAAGTGACGGAATTGCCACCAGAAGAGGAAATTGTTCTTACACAACAATTAATTTACCCAGAATCGGTATTAAAAATGGGATAGTATTGGATAGTAAAAAAGAAGCCGATTGGAAAAAATTTTATGATGATTTGGAGAATATGATGGACTTGGTAGCTAATCAGTTGTTGGAGAGATTTGAATTTCAAGGTGAGAGACGGGTAAGGAATTTCCCGTTTTTAATGGGTCAAGGAAATTGGATGGGAAGTGAAAAATTAGGTCCGGATGATAAACTTCGCGAGGTAATTAAACACGGAACTTTATCAATTGGATTTATTGGTTTGGCAGAAACATTGGTAGCGATGATGGGGGTTCATCAGGGGGAATCAAAAGAAGCTCAAAAGGTGGGTTTGGAAGTTGTGGGGTTTATGAGAAAAAAGTGTGATGAATTGATGAAAAAAAACAATTTAAATTTTAGTTTGGTGGCAACTCCGGCTGAGGGTCTTTCGGGAAGATTTACCAAGATTGATAAAAAGGATTTTGGAATAATTAAAGGGGTAACTGACCGTGAGTTTTATACAAATTCGTTTCATGTGCCGGTATACTACCCTATTGGCGCTTTTGGAAAAATTGAAATTGAAGCCCCGTATCATGAATTGTGTAATGCCGGCCATATAACTTATGTGGAGTTGGACGGTAATTTAAGCAATAATGTGGAGGCTTTTGAATTGATAGTTCGCAAGATGAAGGAATCAGGCATTGGCTATGGGAGTATTAACCATCCGGTTGACAGGGATCCAATTTGTGGGTTTTCAGGAATTATAGAAGGAGAGGCTTGCCCATCTTGTGGGAGAAAAGAATTTGATGGTGGCGTTGGTTTTGAACGCTTAAGAAGAATTACGGGATATTTGGTTGGTTCTTTGGAAAGGTGGAATGATGCTAAAAAAGCTGAAGAGAAAGCCAGAATTAAACATTCTGTAAATTTTGAAAATTAATGAATTGCAACCAGATTAGATTGGCGAGTAAAATAGAGTCAGATAATATAGTAAATGGTGATGGACTGAGGGCTGTTGTTTGGTGTCAGGGTTGTCGATTGAGATGTAAGGGTTGTCATAATCCGGAAAGTTGGGATGAAAATGGAGGAGAATTATTTAAAATTGAAGAAGTTAAACAACAGCTCAAAGCAATAAAAGGTCAATCAGGCTTGACATTTTGTGGCGGAGAACCGATGTTACAACCATTAGCCTGTAAGGAAATAAGTGAATGGGTTAAAAAAAATTTGGGTTGGTCGGTGTGGTCTTTTACAGGGTATTTATATGAGGATATTAAGAAAGAAGGCGGCGATAGATGGAATTTTTTAAGGACATTGGATGTACTAATTGACGGTCCATTTATTTTAGCCCAACGTGATTTGAGTCTTAAGTTTCGAGGGTCACGAAATCAGAGATTATTGAAGTTAAAAGATGGTGAAATTATGGGGATAGAATAAGTTATAATAAATTTATGCAATGGTATGTAGCAGCAATTTTATCGGCTTTATTTGCCGCGTTGACTTCAATTTTAGCAAAAATAGGGATTAAGGATGTAAATAGCAATTTGGCGACAGCAATTAGAACTTCTTTTGTTTTGGTGATTACTTGGGGTATCGCTTTTTGGCAAAAGACGACTCCCGCGATACCAAATATTTCTAAAAATAGTTGGATATTTTTAATTTTGTCGGCAATAGCTACCGGTTTATCGTGGATATTTTATTTTTACGCTTTGAAAATAGGAGAAGCAAGTAAGGTGGCTCCAATTGATAAATTAAGTTTAGTTTTAACTATTATTTTTGCCGCATTTATTTTGGGAGAAAAAATTACTTTTATGAAAGGAATTGGGGCACTTTTGATGACTATAGGGACAATAATGATTGCTTTATCAAAATAGGGTATTAGTTGTTTGGGGAGTTTGGAGTAAGAATTGAGGATGGTGTGGATAGTTGGTTGTTAGTGGGTATTGGTGTGGGTAAAATGAGTTTTTGACTCTCGATTTTTTTGAGGACATCCCAATCAATACTTTGATATGAAATGACTCCGGCGATGACGAGAAGAATAAATAATGATGATAATAAAATTGGGCCAATGATATCTTTTTTCATAATTATTTAACTCTACTAATAGTATAAACAGTTGGGTAATAAAGGAAAACCGCCGGTGATTCCTCCAATAAAAAGGTTTGAAAATTTTGGTATATTTTTTTACGTTCAATTTGGTCATTAGTTTGACGGCCTTCTTCTAGAAGTTTGTCGATACGAGGGTCGTTTAATTTGGTGATATTAGTGTTGGTTTGAGTTGAATGCCAAAATAAATATTGGTCAGGATCTTTGGTGATGGCTCCGTAAGTTAGTAAAGTTTCGTAATCGTCAATATTTATCTGGTTTTCAATAGAGATGGAGACGGGTACACCTAATGTATCCTGCCATGAAGTTTTGATACTTTCGGCGATGGGGAGTAGCTCCCGGTCGTTAATATTTAAGTTAATGTGATCAATCTTTTCTTCTCCGAGTAATTCTTTGGCTCTGGTTTTGTTGAAATTATATTGTTTAATATCGGGGTTATAAGCCCAGGAATTTGGTGATATTGGTCCAAGGCAACGTTCGTTTTTATCCTCTTTTGGGGTAGCATAGGCAAGTGCCTGTCTGATTTGCCGGCTGCTTATTTTTTGAGTATTAATGAAAAGTGCCACATATTTTTGGTTAGTTTCTATTTTTTTGGAGATAGCTAAATTTTTCCATGATGAAAATTCTTGGGGTAATTTCCCGACCCTAATTTCGTCAACATTGCCGATTTTAAAAGCATGAACCACATCATCTTCATTAAAATAAAAGCGATACTCAATAGGATTATTATTTTTGTGGCGGGATTTGAGATAAATAGTTTTTATATAGCCTTCTTGATAGGTAACTTTAGTGACGGCATAATCACCTAAACCGTCAAAATTTTTTTTGATTAACGGCTGACTTAAAAGTGAGAGAATTGGATTAAATTCCGAATCGGAGGATATTTTAATGCTGTCTTGGGACAATGGAGTGATAGTGATGCCGTTGATTTGATAATTAATATCGTAGGCAGTAAGTTTTTTGCCACTAGCCCAGTAAATATTATTTTTGAGATTAAATATGTAATCTTTATTGTCATTTTGGATATCTAGACTTTCGACAATTTGAGAGATTTCCGGTTTTTGGTTTTCGGAAAGAGCAGTTAGGCCAAAACTAATTTTTTGGGTTAACTCGTCGGGAAGGTCGTCGATGGTGTACCGGCCTTGGAGGCCAATAATTTTAGTGTGCCATAGAGGTTGATTATATATATCAATTATTTGTTTTCTGAAGATTGCGCCGCTTATACTTAAGACAAAAATAATACTAAAAACAATCCAATGTTTTTTTATATATATCCAGAAGAGCTCAAATTTAAAATGAAGCTTGGTTAACACGTGATATTAAATTAGGGTTTGTATAATGGAAGAAGTAATAAATATAACTATAACAAAAATAGTTAAGTTGAACATAATTTTTTCCCAACCACGTTTTTCCGGAGTGCTGGACATAAGAGTGGAACGGGATTCGCTCTCCCCGTCTGTTTGAAGAAAAATTAGAGCGGATAAAACTATAGAAAGAATGATTTGAATTATTATCAGAGCCGTTTTCATTTTTTGGGTTTTTTCTTAATAATTAAAGTAAAAAAATTTAAGATAAGACCAATTGTAAGTGATGTGATTAAAAAAGCAATGAAGTTATTAAAGTTTAATTCAGGTATTGTAAGCCCCAACAGTGGTGTTGGCGGCGTGTGTATGTTTTTGACATAAAAATCGGAGAAAATAAATGCAGCCAGATAAAGACCAAGGGTGTCGATAACGATTCTAAACAAACCCAGGGTGAGTAAATTAATGGGAAATAAAATTATTTTTAGAATTGGTTTTAATAAAACTTCAAAGATAGATAGAATAAAAGCAGTTTTAATAATTGTCCATGGAATGTTGGCAAATTCTAAATTGCCCCAAATTTGATTGACAGTTATCAGACTAAAGGTAAAAAGCAGAGTTAGTTTAAGAATTTTTTTCATATAAATTATTTTCTTTTAAATATTATACCGCCTAGACCGATTAAAGTAACGATTCCGGCAAGAATTATTAGCCAGCTGAGGTAAAACTGAGTGAGGCTAATTTTATATTCTAAAATTTTCTCGGCGTAGCTAAATTTAATTTTATAGTTATTTAAATTTAAGTTTTGAAGCAGATGATGGCTAGGAATATCAATTTCGATTGAAGATAAAGGAGGGATAACAGAGATAGTTTTTTGATAACCTGAAGCCATGGATAGATTAATGGAGCTTATAGATGAAAAGTTTGGATTAGAGATTTTAATTTTAGTTGGCTGGAATAAATTAGAGACGGTTTGGAAATTTAATTGACTGATTTGGGGAGACAATTCTGCTTTGGCAAATTCTACATTAACTGTCTTGACGTTTTGGTTATTTTTGTAGCCCCCCGGGGGTATGGGCGATTGGCTGTCGAGACCATGAAAAACAAAAGCAAAATGGTTTGGGTCGAGATCACTGAAATAATCAACTCCGTTGGTAGTTTTTTCCCAAGTAGGATCAATAGACACCCAGGCTTTTTTATTGGTGTCGTAATATTGTGGCCACGCATGTAAAACATCAGTGTTGATATTAATGGGTTTGATTTTGGTGTTGTTGCTATAGGCAAAGCCTTGGACTTCTCTGGCAGGAATGTCTTTGATTCGAGCTAAAGTAATAAAAAGATCGGTGAATTCGGTGCATAATGATTGGCTGGGGAAATTGAGGGCCATGGCGGCTCCTTGTCTGGTTGAAGCATCATAGTCGTTGGTTTTGTATTCCAGATTGGAGATGACATAATCATAAATATTTTTTACAGAATTAAGTTGTGAAGCAGTATTAACGAGAGAAGGATTGTCAGTGTCCCAAAATTGTTTTTTGACCGTGTAAAGCTTGGGATTAATTTCGGCATTATTTAAATTAGTATGAATAATTTTGGCTTGACCATCTAAATTAATTTCGGTGGTCTGGTTGGGGGGGATGGTATATTTGGCCAAAAAATTACCATCCGGGTCAACGTCTATGTTTTGAGGGGGCGGGTTAATTTCCCTATAAGTAATTTTTTGGGAATTGGTTTCCGGGGGGAAAGGGATGACCATTTCTTTATGGGACGAAGAATCGTTTTTTAGAAAGAATTTAAATTTGAAATCAAAAAGTTGGTAATCGCCAAAAATTAACAATATTTTTTGAGGTTTGGAAATGCTTTTAAAATAAAGTTCTGTTTGGTTATTAAGAGTAATGTTATTTTGTGGCAAGACTGAAGCAAATGATAAATTGCCGAAGGACGAAGGAACATTAATATAAGTTTCGGTTTGGCCTTGATGACCGGCTGACTGATTTTCCGGTAAAGCAATTTCCCAAGTGTTTCCTTTTGGCTGGGCTAGATTTTTAATCTCGTAGTTTAAATTAAATTTAGTGATTTGGCCTTTACCGGTGTTGGCCTGATTGAAAACCAGATTGATGGTGGTAGTTTCGTTTTCCTGAATAATTTTGTGAATAATGTTACCTAAATTGTCTGATCCGGTTATGTTTTTGACATTGTCGGAAGATAGAGTAATTTGATATTCTTTTGGATATATTTGAGAAAAGTTATTAGTTAATTCTATGTGTTGAGTGGCGGTAGTATTGCCTGATAGATCTATTTGATATTTAATTTGTTGAGAAACGTTAAATTCATCAGCCGCAAAAATATTTTTGGGAAAAAGAAGAAATAAGATTAAAGATAACCAAAACATGAGTATCTTTACTATAACATTAAATTTGGTTGGTTTTACTTTATTGACTTCGGGTATTATTCGTGTAATATAAATTTATGGCAACAATATTATATAAGAGGCAAAAACAGATACTTGATTATATAAATAAAAACATTGAGGACTATGGTTGTGCTCCAACATTAACAGAAATTGCCCAATATTTGGGTTTGTCTTCATTATCGACGGTTCATGAACACTTAGCTGTGTTGGAAAAAAAAGGTTTGATTAGACGTTACAAAGGTGCTGTTCGGGGAATTGAGTTATTGCAAAAAAATACCGAGAATTTAGCGACTATTGCTTCAATGGTTGAACTTCCTGTTTTAGGTTTTATCGCTTGTGGTGAACCGATTGAACCATATACTGATCCAAATGCAACTTTGGCAGTTAACAGTAATTTAATCAGACCCGGAGATAAATCTTTTGTGCTACAGGCCAAGGGTGATTCGATGATTGATGATGGAATTTTAAGCGGAGATTATGTGGTGGTAAAAGAACAGCATAGCGCTTATAACGGTGATATTGTGGTGGCAGTATTAAAAAATGGTTTTGCTACCTTAAAAAGATTTTATAAAGAAGCAACACGAATTAGACTTCAGCCGGCAAATTCATCTATGTCCCCGATTTATGTGACGGATGTAGAAATCCGGGGTAAAGTGGTGGCGGTGATTAGACAGTTTAATTAACCAAGGTGTTTAGGGTGTTGGCGTAAGCGATAGCGTAAATTAGCCGGGTGAAGCATTTGTATAAAATATCTTGGTTTGATAAATAATTCCAACTATCAGATTTGGAAATGTTTTTAGAGCATTTTTTAAGGTATTTTAGGTAAATCTCATTAAGATTTTTGTCTGGGTTTTGATAAATTTCGATCTCAAAAAGAGTCTGATAAATCATTTTTAAAATATTTTCTTGTCTAGCAATTAAAGCCTTTGGAAAATATTTGTCTAAAAATTTAATTTCTTTTTTAATGGCCAGTTTTTCTAAAAAATAAGCTTTAGGTTGGATAAATTTGTCTTGGTTAAGAATTTTGGCCATGGTTTCGGTGTGAGCGAGTTCATGTATCAGATCTATAATTTGGTGATTGATATTGGTGTTTTTATTGATGGTTATTTTGAATGTGTCGTTTTTTTTGACATATTCGGTTCTTGATTCATTAGTAGATTTAATAATTATTTTATTTTTATTTTCTTTATAGAAGTTGTTCTTTTTTTTAAAAAAACCTAAAAATTCATTTAGGTTTTTAAATGGAAAGAGATTAGAATTACAAACTAAGCAATAATTATCTAAATTTTGATTGTTTTTTGGTTTCCAGTTTGAATAAATTTGGTCTCTACAAAAATTAATGACTTTATCAACATTTTTTAGAAATTTTTTATATTCTAACCGGGAAATACTAAAATCATCAAAATACATATCTAATCTTGATTTGTAACCTTTGTCTAATGCGAATTGATTTCTTTCTTTAACTACAGCTATTAATTTTTGTTTTTTGCCATTAATATTGTTGGTTTGTTTTTGATTTGATTTTTGTTCTGAAGATGATGGCGGATAGTTTTTATAAAATTCAGCGATAGCCTTGAAGTCTTTTGGTGGGTTTTTGAGGCTAATTGGCTTAACACTTTTTTGGGCAATATCTTTGCCAATTTCCTGATTTATCCAAAGACTGATATAAGCTTTTTGGCTACAAAATTTAGGGTGGGATAATTTGGAATATTTCTCTTTAGCCTGACAATAGAGATTATCCACAAAATTTTTTATTTCTTCAGAGTTTGTACTTAAACCTTTCTTGTTATATTTTTCTTTTGTTTTTTGATAGATTGGTTTTAATTGGATCATTTACTTTTTAGAAAAAGAGAAGAAGGAATGGGTTTAGGGTTTAATGGCCGGTGGCTGTTCCTTCTTCTCGTCGGTCAGTTATTTACTGGGTTTGGGTGGCGGGGGTGGTGGAGGAAGATTATTCGGGCTTTGAGGGCATTCGCCACTCGCTCCACGACTGAAGTCGCTCTCTACCCTTTGGTTTTCCCTGAGGGCTTCCTCCTGCGTTGGGTGTAGCCATCCTTGACTGTCGGGATACATACCTGTTTCCTTTCTGATGCGGTGCATCTGTTGGTCGATAGAGTTTGGGAGAAACTATATGTAAACAAAAAACTTTTTGAGGTAGCAGTACTTACCTCAAAAGTTTTTTGGTATTTTTAAATACAATGTCAATTTTGAAAATTCTATTTACGTGATTGGTTTATTAAGTTCTAGATTTATATAATTTAGTTCGATATCTTTATGCACTTAAACATTTATTTTTAGTATTCCAATTTGGCATTAAGCCTATTTTTAAAGATCCCAGTAAATTGTACCCTTTACTGTGGATTATATCACTAAAATATACCTGTTCCCGATGAATTCATGGTGTTTGTCGTATAATAGATTCATGTTGTATATAATTGCCACGCCGATTGGAAATTTAGGGGATATTACAGTTAGAGCTTTGGAGACTTTGGAAAAAGTGGAATATTTGTTGTGTGAAGATACCAGGAATGCTGGTTTGTTATTGGTTAATTTGGGGATTAAGAATAAGCCGAAGTTAATTTCTTTTTATGACGAAGTGGAGGATCAAAAAATTCCGGAGGTAATAAATTTATTAAAGGAGAATAAGGAAGTGGGTTTGGTAACTGATGCCGGGACACCAGTAATTTCTGATCCGGGCTGGAAGCTTGTTAAAAAATGCCAAAGTTTAGGAATAAGTTATACAGCGTTGCCGGGGGCTTGTGCGGTGGTAAACGGTGCGGTGTTGTCGGGATTACCGGTAGGCAGATTTTGTTTTTTGGGATTTTTACCAAAAAAAACAGGTGAGAGGCTAAAAATTTTGGAGAAATATGAAGGTATTGATGGAGCAAAAATTGTGTATGAGTCGCCTTTTCGGGTGGAAAAGTTAGTGGAGCAAATAAAAAAAGTTTATGGTGATGAAGTACAAATAAAAATTGTGAGGGAAATGACTAAAAAATTTGAGGAAGTTTTGAACAAAGTCGATAAAAATATTAAAGGTGAAATAGTGGTTATTTTTTCAAAATAAATCTGAATATTTTTCTCTGATTTCTTTTTTAGGTTGGAGTAGGTAGAGAATACTCCGATATTTTTTATTATTGCCGGTTAAATTTAATAAATCTATTCCTATTACTTCAAAATGTGAATTTGGAAAATCGCACTCATTTTCGGTTAATATTGGGTAATTAAACATGATGCTGTAAGATGCCAGCAGCGGATCCATGGTTTTTATTTTGGCCGATTTGTCATCAGAACCAGTATTTATTCTACTTTCATAAGCATATCGGGCAGCAATTTTTATAAATTTGTTGCTAATATTGTAGGATGAATAGTCGAAATATGATTTATACTTTGAGCTGTTAATTAAGTCGAACCATTTTTTATCCCAAGCCATTAATTCGTAACAAATTGGTGTCGGAACTTTAAGCTTGATTTGAGTTGGATCTTTATTTAGATTACTTAATAAATTATTTATTGATTTTTCCCATTCACTAGCATTGCTTTTATGTTTTTCTGACTGATTGCCATTACGACCAAGAGCAACTATTCCGGCGACAACATTTGAGTCTAATAAAACTATTTTATTTGAGGTCATAACAGCAGGATTTATCCCATTTTTCACCAGCTATTTTTATGATTTCTTGATAATCCTTATTTGTTTTAGCTTTTTTACTTATGGATTTAGCAAGTTTCATTAGTTCTTTGACAGTAAAACCTTTTCCAGTGTCTTTTTCAGTTATTGTTTTCATTTTTGAGTCTTAATTTTACTAACTAAGTAAATTATACACAATATTTTATGTTTATTTTTTGCTAATTTTTTTCTTTTCAGCTTCGGTAACAATTTCCCGGGTGGCATCAATGGCGTCCGGACTGACAGAAATACTGGTGGCTCCCCATTTGACGAGTTTTTCAACTAATTCAGGGTAATTGCTGGGAGCTTGGCCACAAATAGAACAACTGATACCACGTTTTTTAGCCTTAGTGATTAATCTTTTTAGCGACCAGAGAACACTCGGATCCATTTCGTTGAAAGCCGGAGCCACTTCACTGTTGTCACGATCAAGACCGAGAGTCAGCATGGTTAGATCGTTGCTACCAATAGAAATTCCGTCAATACCGACATCGATAAATTTGTCGAGGAGGATAACATTGCTGGGGATTTCGGCCATCATAAAAAATTTAAAAGACGGAGATCGAACTAAACCATTTTGACTGACAATTTTTTTGACTTCTGACAATTCATGTGGAGTGCGAACAAATGGAATCATCAACCAAAGATTTTTGTAGCCATATTTATTACGGACTAATTTGATAGCTTCTAACTCCATAGCAAATACATCCTGTGATTGGATATATCTGGAAGCACCACGAAAACCCATCAATGGATTTGGTTCTTCCGGTTCATAAAGTTTGCCCCATTTAAGGTGACGGTATTCATTGGTTTTGAAATCGCTGGCCCGATAAATTACCGGACGCGGGGAAAAACTTTTGCAAAATTTAAGCAAATCCTGAGCCAGCTGATTAGTAAATTCTTTTTGGCGGCCCTGAGCAATCATGTATTTGGGATGCATACCAATGTTGGCCATCATAAATTCAGCTCTGAGCAGACCGATACCGTCAACATTTCTTTTGGCCAGGTTTTGGGCTAGATCCGGTTCTCCTAAGTTAACGTAAATTTTGGTAGCAGTCTTTAAATTAGTTTTTAGGTCGTAGTTTTTAGATTGTAGAGAAGAATTTTGGGTGTTACTAATTAAATTGCCTTTCCAGACTTGGCCGGTGGTGCCGTTGATGGTGACAATATCTCCTTCTTTAAAATCTTTGGTGGCGGTTTTGGTGCCAACGACACAGGGTACCCCTAACTCACGGCTGACAATGGCAGCATGGGAGGTTTGACCGCCTTTGTCGGTGATAATACCATTGACTTTTTTCATAGCCGGGACGAAGTCCGGGGTGGTCATGGTGGTGACCAAGACTTGGCCTTTTTGGGCCCGATTAATTTCTTTTGGATCTTTAATAATAACGACAACACCAGTGGCAGTACCCGGGCTGGCTGGTTCACCGATTAAATCGGGTGTTTTGTCGATAGTTTGCTTTTGGTCGTCAAGCTTTTTTTGATTGGTTTCGATGGTAGTGATGGGTCTGGTTTGGACTACGTATAATTTCCCTTTGTCAATAGCAAATTCAATATCCTGTGGTTTGCCGTAGTGATTGTGAAGTTTTTGACCAATTTTGGCGATTTTAATGGCCATGGCGGCGTCAATCTTTTTTCTGTCCTTTTTACTGTTTGGAACTTTAACTTCACCGGTTTCATCTTGGTCGCGAATTAATTGAACATCTTGAGAAACATGATTCTGGGAAATAATATTCCATTCATTTTTGTCGACAATAAATTGATCCGGGGTAATTTTGCCTTGGACAATATATTCACCCAAACCCCAAATAGCTTCAACAATAATTTCGTTTTTGGCATTGGTAACCGGGTTGGCGGTAAACATGATGCCGGAAATTTCTGAGTTGATGAGTTTTTGAACCGGAACAGCAACACCGATTTTAAAATGATCGTAATGTTTTTTGACTTGATAAAAAATGGATCTGGAAGTAAATAAGCTTGACCAACAATCGCGAACACGATTGATAACATTAGTTTCGCCTATGACATTGAGAAAGGTATCTCCCTGACCAGCAAATGAAGCATCGGAAGAGTCTTCGGCAGTGGCAGAAGTTCTGACCGCAACAGGAACACTTTTAAGGCCGCCAAAACCGGAAAGTTTTTTATAGGATTTCATTATTTCCAACGATAAGGCTTGATTAATGGGAGATTTACGGATTAGACTTCTGATTTTTTTTGAGGCTTCTTGAAGCTGGTCAGGTTGATCGACATCAGTGGTTTTAAGAATATCTTTAATTTTTGGTTTTAAGTTATTTTCTTCAATGAATTGAAAGTAGGCAGTGGAGGTAACGACAAAACCATTGGGAACAGGAATACCAAGCTGATACATTTCCCCCAGGTTACCGCCTTTACCGCCAACTAAACTGACATCTTCTAAATCAATTTGATGAAACCAGAGAACATTGGCAGTGTTTTTCATATATTAAAGAATAACAGATTTTGGTAAAAATGTTAATTAGCAGACGTATGTTATGACTGCTAATTAAGGGTGGTTTTAAATATTTACCTAATGTATGGTAAAATTTATCTCTATATCAAAAAGATATCTTGTATATAAGATTATATTAAACTATTTTATTTGATTTGGATTCCAACCGCGGTTATCAAGTTGGCGAAGGCTTTCGGTCTCATCCGGACGCTGGTAATCATCCTGATAGCGGTAAGTGGTGCCGGTTTCAGGAGTGGAAGCTTCTAAAATAACGGCATTTTTAATACCGATGATACGATGAACTGTTCCCAGGGGGATGTTGTAGCCTTTTTTGATTTCCATATGGATGGTTTGGAGGTTTTCGGTATCGGGGCCAATAACTAAATCAGCTTTTCCTTCGATTAAAACAAATGTTTCAACTTTTTCGGTGTGTGATTGGAGCGAAAGCCGGGCACCGTCGTTGATTTTTATTTGTTTGAAAGTATATTTTAAATCTTGTGGGGTGTAGATTATTTCCTGTCCCCAAGGTTTGATAATAACTCGAGTGTCAGATAAATTATCCAGGTTTAAATTCATGGTTTAGTTTACCATGAACTACTTAAGCAGGTTTATAAAAATTCGCTCAAGGGCTAATTCTTTGGGAATACTTAACTGCCCGGTTTTTGATTGGTAATCCAGTTCAATGGTTTGAAGATAAGCGTTTTTGAGTGACTCCGGGGGAAATTTAGAAAATCCGCCAAGCTGTTTGCGAAGACTGGTTTTGGCCCAAAATAAGAATAATTCGAAAGGCTCTTGTTCTAACACCTGGTGATATAAAGGTAAAAATTTGGATAAATTTTTAGGGTAAAGGTTATTTAAGCAGGTGAACATTTTTTTATCTAAATTAAAAAGTTCAACTTTGGCTGTAGGAAAGGTTTTAAGTTGAGTTGGAGTAAGTTTTTTGTCTTGCCAAATAGCAACATCTACGGTTTGGTTTAAATTTAATATTTTAAAAATTTTATCTAAATTAACTTTAGGGACAGAAAAAAGATTAAAAAAGGCAATAATTTTTTGAGAGGAAAAAAGTGATTGGCTATTGAGGAAGCCATTTATTTGGTCTAAGTCTATTTCTTTTTGATCTAGGCGGAGAATGTCAAAATTGGTTTTTGAATCAAGGAAGGAGTTGATGGCGGAACGGCTTTTGAGCTGATCGTCACCGTGGAAGATATAAATCATTAGCTTAGTTTAACAAAAT
>CAZWUG010000006.1:21139-24504 GCA_964637525.1 uncultured Gammaproteobacteria bacterium
GAAGATTTATTTGAGAGCTGTATTAAAAATACGACCGAACAGGCCATGGTTGAGGATAAAATAGTTTTGCTTTGTCGGGTGACAAATGCGGTTCAGAGGGCAATATCAGGTGAGGAACAGAAAATTTATGTTACCAGTAAGATGTTAAAACATCTTTTTGATAAGAAACCAGCGGAAGAGTTTCATTTTATTGTGAATCATTTACATAAAATAGTTAAATTCCCGGATAAAATTTACAAAAATAAGGACGGTAAAAGAGGACATTTTTGCTTTGTTAAGAAAATTAAAAATCAGGAGTATATGTGCTCAATCGAAATAATTACAAACGAATTCATTGAATGTAACTGTGGAAATCTAAATCCTTGTGGAATATACGTGGCAACTGCCTTTAGACTAAGGAAAATTCAGTATCTGAATAGTTATGAACTAATGTGGAGCTGGAAGGGCGACAAACCTTCATCGTAATGTTTTCGATATCCCGATGAGGGGACCTAATTACATTCCGCAGTAGAGCCTTTCTGCATTTCAACCCCACATTAATTCATAAGATTAAAGGTACAATTTATCTTTGCAAGAAAGATAATCTTTGTCAATTAGTCAAGATTGATAAAGTGATATTAAGTATATCATAATTGTAAATTTATTCAGTGGTTTGTCTGATGGTTGAGAGTTGGTGTTGTTGAGGTTTTTTCTTAAAATTAAGAGGTTTTAAGGATTTCAAAAAAAGTATATACTTAAATATGTACTTACTAATAGCTTTGATTTTGTGGCTGGGGTCTGTGGTAAGAGCAGAGGCTCAATATGCGGTATGGGATACACCGGCGGTTTACTATTCTTTTGAAGAAATGGCTGACGGCGGAACTTATGCCAAGGATAAAATGGGAAATAATAATTTGACGTCTTATGGCAACGGCACTTCCCTACCGATGGTCTATACGGCTAAATATGGCCGGGGGCTGAAGTTTAACGGACAAGGAAATTATGCCGGAGCGGCGGACAGCAGCGAATTTTCCAAAACCGGGAGTTTTTCGGTGGAAGCTTGGGTGAAACTTGCTTCCCTGCCAGCGACAGGCGATTTTCAGACGGTGTTGAGCAAGTGGGATGAAACGTCGGATCAGAGGTCATTTAGATTGAGAGTGAATACTGATGGCGATGGCCGGAGTTGGCCGGAGTTTCAGATTTCAACCGACGGGACAGCCGGAAATATAAAGACAGCGACAGGAAAAACCCAAATATTACCTAATCAATGGTATTTATTTCAAGGATATTTTGATGCAACGGCGGGAACGATAAGCATTTATATTAACGGGGTGAGAGAAGGAGTGTTGACAGGGGTAGGATCGGCAATAAGCGATACCAGTTCCGGGTTTTATCTGGGGGCGACGAAAACAGGATCGACCAGCTGGGCTAATTTTTTGGACGGGACGGTGGACGAAGTGAGATTGGTGGCCGGAAGCAGAAGCGATGCTTCGCTGGCTTATTCCCAAGAACGGGGCAAACCGGTGGTGAAACTGACTTTTGATGATGGTTCCGGTTATCAAACGATAAACAAAGCGCCGATTTATACTAGAGCCGCACTAGTGAATTTTGACAGCAATGCTTCGTGGGTAATGGGAGTGGATAATTACGGTTTGTCACTGGCCAGTGTTAAAAGCCAGTATGTGGATTTGGGAGATAAACCGCAGTTTCAGTTAAATCGGTCAATTACTTTGTCGGCGTGGGTTTACGTCAATTCTTTGGGTAATTATGCGATTGTGTCGCAGCCAAATACCAATGGATATACTTTTCAGATGACCGGCGGCGGGGAGCTGACTTTTGGAGCTTTGGGGGGAACGACAGTGACCAGCAGCGGGGCGGGAATTCCGACCAATACCTGGACTCAAGTAGCGGTGGCTTATAACGGCAGCACGGCTTATTTTTATAAAAATGCCAGATTAGTGTCGTCGTCGGCTTTGAGCTTGTGGTCGGTGGCTTCGGGAGCGGTGCTGGTGGGAAAAGCCGGAACAACGCCAAATTATTTTAACGGCAGGATAGATTCAGTAATGGTTTATCCCTATGATAGGACATTATTTGAGATATATGCTGATTTTTCCGGCGGGGCGGTGGTGCTGGGCAAGAGTTATAACTTACAGGCAAGCAACGGCCAAAAGGTTTGTCCGACGGGATTTATTCATGTGCCGGGGGATGCTCTTTTTGGCACCAGTGATTTTTGTGCAATGAAATATAACGCCAAGTGCGATGCCAACGGAGATGGAATTGGCGACACTACCGGAACGGATACCGGCTACAATACCTGGAATAATGTTTCAGACCATTGCAGCGGCGGAAGCAGGCAAATTGTATCGACGGCCCAGGGGTGGCCGCTGGCCAGAATTGCCCAAGATGACGGCAGTGTTCATGATGCCAAGAGCTATTGCGAGTCGAGAGGCTGGCACTTGATGACCAATAACGAATATATGACGATTGCCAGAAATGCGGAAAGAATGGCCAGTAATTGGTGTGATACCAATGGGTCTAATTGCGGTTTTAGTCCGGGGCAAAGCAGCAAATATTTGGCTTCGGGGCACAACGATAATGGGCCGCCTTTGGGATTGCAGGCATCGACGGATGATTTACAGGCCTGTTATGGGACAGTGACCCAAGATGTCAATACAGTCTGTGGCAGCGGAGCTACCCAAAAACGGACATTGACCTTGTCTAACGGGGAAACGATTTGGGATATGGCGGGAAATTTGTGGCAGTGGACAGACGATACGGTGATGAGGAAAGATCAGCCGGATTCGGCAACCAGCGGTGTGGGCGATACCGGCTGGGGGTGGACTGATTTTACGGCCGGATCATTAACCAGGGTGTTGGTGAACAACGGTCAGGGAAATATGAAATACGACACTTTCAGGCCGTCTAACGCCGCCTGGAACGCTAATCAACGGGTAGGCCGGATCTATACCTACGGCGATTTGGCGGATGCAAATACAACGGTTTATGCCTTCCTGCGGGGCGGGGTTAGGACAGCGGCACCTACGCCGGTTTGTTCGCACTCAGTTTGAACGGTGGCCCGGGGCACTCTGGTGGCAGCAGCATTGGCGTTAAAGCTAATATCGTCAAGAACACCTAAGTTGGCAGCCTTGGCAATGTAGTTAGCAGGCCATACACCCTGCAGATTGTCGTTGTAACCTAACAGTCTCAAAAGAACAGTGATTACCTCAGCCTGAGTAATTTGAGCCTGAGGTTTAAAGGTTCCATCCGGATAACCTTTTACAAAACCCTGAGCAGCGGCTACGTTAATCCAGCCATTGCCCCAGAAGTCTGCACTTACATCTTTAAAGGAAGAGGGGGTTCCCTGCATTCCATTGGCAACTGCCTGT
>CAZWUG010000007.1:0-24296 GCA_964637525.1 uncultured Gammaproteobacteria bacterium
GGGGCATGCCTCAAATTGAAGTTACTTTCGACATTGATAGTAATGGTATTTTGTCAGTCTCTGCCAAAGATAAAGGTACTGGTAAAGAACAACGCATTACTATTCAAAATGCTACCAATCTCAAAGATGAAGAAATTGAGCAAATGAAAAAAGATGCTGAGGCTCATGCTCAGGAAGATGAAGACAAACGTCTTCTTGCTGAGGCCAAAAATAAACTTGACGGTACTATCTTTTCTGGTGAAAAAACTCTCAAAGATTTTGCTGACAAAGTTAAACCAGAGGATAAAACTCAAATCGAAGATAAAATCAAAGAGGCCAAAGAAATTTTAGCTAAATCTGACGCTAAAATTGATGACCTTAATAAGGTTTCTGATGAATTAGGCCAAATTCTTCAAACTGTTGGAACGGCTATTTATCAACAACAAAATCCGCCCACTGACGGACAGCCAGGCACTGAGGCTGAACAACCAAACACTGAGGAGCCAAAGACTGATGATAAAAAAGAAGCCGAAGAAGGCGAGGTTGTCCAATAAAAACTATTTACTCTGGTAGAAACGTCATTTCGGGGCGTCTCTACCAGTAAATTGAGTGTTAAAATATTCGAATGAAAAAAGATTTTTACGAAGTTTTAGGAGTTGCCAAAGGTTCTTCTAAAGAAGAAATCAAAAACGCCTATCGTAAGGCCGCTTTAAAATATCATCCCGATCGCAATAAAGCTCCTGATGCTGAAGAAAAATTTAAAGAAATCAACGAAGCTTACGAAGTTTTAAGCAATGATCAAAAAAAGTCAGCTTATGACCAATATGGCCATGCCGCTTTTGATCCCAATGCCGGTCCTTTTAGCGGAAGAACTTACACCCAACAAAACGGTCCTTTCAATTTTACTTATACTCAAGGTGGCAATATGGGTGGCGCTGATTTTGATTTTGGTGGTTTTAGTAATCCTTTTGATATTTTTGAACAATTTTTTGGTGGTGGTTTTAGTCAGCAACGTCAAAGTAAAAGATTGGAAACTTATAAAATTGATCTTTCCTTTTTAGAAGCAGCCAATGGCTGCCAAAAAGAAGTCAATATCGACGGTAAACGTAAAACTATCAAAATCCCTGCTGGTGTCAGCGATGGCCAAAGAATCCGATTTAAAGAATTTATTCTTTACATTGACGTTCTGCCTGATAAAATCTTTAAACGTGAAGGCAATGACGTTTTTATTGCGATTACTTTAAGTTTTTCTCAAGCTGTTTTGGGAACTAATCTTGAAGTTCCCACTATCACCGGCCAACCTTTGAAGGTAAAGGTTAAGTCAGGCACTCAGCCAAATACTTTAATTCGTTTAAGAGGTAAAGGGATTAAAGATGTAAATGGTTATGGAGTGGGTGATTTTTATATTCGTCTTTTAGTTGAAATTCCTACTCGTCTCTCGTCTCACCAAAAAGAACTCATCCGCCAACTGGGTCTTTAATTCATTTTCTGTATTTTTAATTTATTTTCTGCTATAATTCCAACTATAATAATTGTGGTGTCAAAAAAGTTTGGGGCTGGAGAGCCCCTTTTTTAATATCACATAAAAAAAGGAGAAATTATGGATTTAAAAAAACTACCAAAAACTGAATTTGCTGCTGCCGTAGCTCAAATCGCTGGTGAAAGAAATATTGAGGTCCAATCTATTTTAGACTCAATTGAGTTTGGTCTAATTTCTGCCTATAAACGTGATCAAAAAGAACATGGTGTTGTTATCCCAGACGAAGATAATTTTACTGTTGAACTCTCACCTGAAAGCGGTTCTTTTAAAGTTTTCAAAATTGGTCAAGGTAATAAACAAATCGATGTTACTCCCCCCGGTTTTGGTCGTATTGCCGCCCAAACAGCTAAACAAGTCATTGATCAAAAAATTCATGAAGCTGAAAAAGAAACTGTTATAGTTGAATTTCAAAAAAAAATTGGCACCCTAGTTCCTGGCATTGTCTTACGGTCTGACCCTTACAAAATGATTGTTGGAGTTGGTAAAACCGAAGGTATTTGTCCAAAAGATGAACAAATCCGTGGTGAAACTATTCAATTAGGAGCTCGAAAATGGTTCTTACTTAAATCAATTGTTAAGGACGATGAAACCGAAAAAAGTGAAATAATTCTTTCTCGCCGGGACCCGGAATTCATCAAACAGCTTTTTGCCCGCGAAGTTCCGGAAGTTGGTAATAAATCTGTTACTATCGAAAGAATTGCTCGATCATCCGGAGAACGCACTAAAGTTGCTGTTTCTTCTATTCAGGCAGGGGTTGATCCTGTTGGTTCTTGTATTGGTCAAAAAGGTTCTCGTATTCAAGCTATTTTAAACGAGCTGCCATCAAATGAAAAAGTCGATGTTGTTGCTTTTTCAAAAAATATCAATCAATTTATTATTCAAGCTTTATCTCCGGCTCAAGATGTCAAAGTCATTTCGGTTGACCGCGGCCTAGCGACAGTTTCTGTTCCAGAAAACCAATTAGCTTTAGCTATTGGTGGTGGAGGAGAAAACGTTAGACTCGCTGGACAATTAGTTGGACTGGAAATAAAAATAACCCAAAATCAGGAATAAATTCATAATTCCTGGTTTTTAAAAATATGACGCAAAATAAATCCACAGAATTTCGTCCGCCAATTGTGGCTGTTATGGGTCATGTTGATCATGGCAAAACTAGTTTATTAGATAAAATTCGCTCCACTGATGTCGTTAAACGTGAGGCTGGTGGTATCACTCAACATATTGGTGCTTATCAGGTTCAAGAAATTACTTTTATCGATACTCCTGGCCATGCTGCTTTTTGTGATATGCGTTCTCGTGGTGCTCAAGCCACTGACATTGTTATTTTAGTTGTCGCTGCCACTGAAGGCATTATGCCTCAAACCAAGGAATGTATTGAATATATCAAAAAATCCGATCTTCCGGTAATTGTTGCTATGAATAAGATGGATCTTGAAGGTGCTTCTCCGGAAAAAATTAAAGGTCAACTAGTTGAAGTTGGTTTGACTCCGGAAGAATACGGTGGACAAACCGCCGTAGTTCCTATTTCAGCCAAAACTGGCTCAGGTATCGACAAACTTTTAGATCTAATCAAACTTAATGCTGAAGTTATGGAATTAAAATCAGAACCGGAAGCACCTCTTCAAGCTTTTATCATTGAATCTAAATTAGATAAGTCTCGTGGTCCGGTTGCCTCAATCATCGTTCAAAAAGGGACTCTTAATTTAGGAGACACTGTTTACGCTGACAACATTTTGTGTAAGGTCAAAGCTATTGTTGATGATAAAGGTCTAAATGTTAAATCTGCTGGGCCTAGCACTCCAGTTGAAATTCTTGGTTTTGAACAAGTCCCCTGTGTTGGCAGTATCGTTACCCCGGACAAACACCAACCAACTATGACTGAATGTAAGGTAAAATATGAATACGACGAAAATAATCCAAAACTCAAAGTTATTTTAAAAGCCGACGTTGAAGGTACTCTTCAAGCTTTAAAACACAGTTTTTCTGATGACGTCTATATTCTTTCCGAAAGTGTTGGTGCTGTTACTGATACTGATGTTTTTATGGCTGACACTGGGAAGGCTCAAATCTTTGCCTTCAACGTCAACACTCCAAAACAAATTTTAAAATTAGCCCAAAACCATCAAGTTAAAGTCTTTCAATCCAAAATAATTTACGAAATTATCGAAAATATTCAAACTCAAGTTCTCAAAATGCTTGAACCAACTATTGACGAAACTATTCTAGGTGAAGGTCTTATTAAAGCTGAATTTAAAATAGATAAAGTCCGAATCGCTGGTCTGCAATGTACTAAAGGCGAAATCTCAAAAGGGGATTTAGTCCATCTTAAAAGAGACGATAAAATCATCAAAGACACCAAAGTTGAAGGTATTCATCAAGCCAAATCAATCATTGATAAAGTTAAAGCCGGCACTGATTGTGGAATTACTTTCAAGCCCTACGTTGACTTTAAGATCGGAGATGTTATAATAGCCTATAAGAATTAATTTTCTTATATAAGAATTAAAAATAAGCAGGTTTTCTTATGAAAAATTATCGCGTTGATGAAATAAAAAGTCTGATTAATGGAGCCAAAACTGCCCTAGTTGTTGTGCCTAATCTTAGTATTGACAGTTTATCTTCGGGTCTTGCCCTAGCCTTATCTCTTAAAAAAAATAATATTGATGCCAAAGTTTTTTGTCCTCAAAAACCTGATGCTAATTATTCCAAATTAAGTGGCTTAGAACTTGTTTCAGACACCATCAGCCAAAACGATTTGGTTATTACTCTTGACTATCCTGTCGAACAAATTGAAACTGTTAATTACAACCAAGACAATGGTAAATTAAATTTGGTTATCCAAACTAAACCGGGTTCATCCAAAGTCACTCAAAATCAAATTTTAGTTGCTAACCAATCAGGCGCTGCTGATATTAATTTTATTCTTGGCGATGAATCCTTACTTGGAACCAATTCTAATCTGGTTAATTCCGGTAATTGGATTCAAATTTCCCCAACTAACAATATTAAACCATGGGCTAAAGCTAGTTTGGTCGATCAAGATGCTCCGTATTCTGAAATATTCACCTTTTTATTACCTATGATTGGGTTGAATCTTGATTTAGATTCTGCTAAAGATCTTTTAATCGGTTTGCGGGTTGCCACTCAATCTTTCTCTATCAATGTTTCTCCGGAAACTTTTGAAGCTGGTGCCATTTGTCTTCGCGCTACCCAACCTTTAACAGAAACCCCAAACTCTAATGATCAAATTCTTCAATCAAATCAATTTGATCCAAATCAACCAAATCCTAATTCCATGCCCACCGCCTAACTATGTGTGAACCAGAAGACCAACTATCAAAAACACACCAGCCAGAGACTAATTCTCTTCTCCAATTAGATCAACAAAAAAAAGAAAATGATCCAGATGGTTTAATTTTGCCAACCACAGAAAAAAGTAAACCAGGCGGACGTAGAGACATTGACAATTTCTAACCCCAATATATTCTCTATTTTTCTAACCTTAACTACCTATTCATCAACCTCTGAAAGTGACTTTGTAAAGTTTTCCTATCATAAAAAATGATACATCAAGCTTACACCGCCACTTTAAGAAAAACTCTTTTTTACCCCCAAAATAATTCCACCAAAAAAATTATGCTATAATCTCCTCTAGACTAAAAACGGTTTTTTGGTAGCTATTCCAAAATATTTATAATTTTTACCGATTTTAGCCACATAATTCTATGGCATTAACCAAAGAAGAAAAGAACGACATTATTACTGCTCATGCTCAGGCTAAAGGTGACACTGGTTCTCCGGAAATCCAAATCGCTATTCTTTCCAAAGAAATTGAAAAACTCCAAGGCCATTTAACCGAAAATAAGCATGATTCTCCAGCTAAGCGCGGTATTTTAACCAAAATTGCTAAACGCCGACGTTTACTTCGATACCTCTCTATCCACAATCCGGAAAGATACACTGCTATCATTAAAGCTCTTGGATTAAAGAAATAATTTGTTTTTATTTAAGTTATTATTGAATATATTATGTATACACAAGATATCCTCGTGGGTGATAAGCATATCAGCCTTAGTACTGGTAAATTAGCCCCTCAAACCAATGCTTCAGTTGTGGCCCAATTCGGCAACACTGTTGTTTTAGCTACTGTTTTAATGGGAAAATTGGATGAATCCAAAGATTATTTCCCTTTATCTGTTGAATTTGTCGATAAACTTTATGCCGGTGGCATAATTAAAGGCGGAAAATGGATGAAACGAGATGGAGGTCCATCTGACACTGCTGTCCTTTTTGGTCGTATTATTGATAGGTCTCTTCGACCTCTATTCCCGGAAGGTTTCTTAAATGAAGTTCAAATTATTACTACCGTTTTGAGCAATGACAAAAAACACGATGTAGTTATACCGGCCTTTACCGCTGCTGCTGCTGCCTTGGCTATTTCTGATATTCCTTTCCGTGGCCCGGTTTCTGCTGTTCGTGTTGGTTGTATCAACGACCAATTGATTGTCAATCCGGACCTCAATGAACTACAAAAATCAAAATTTAATCTTTTAGTTTGTACCGGTCCAAAAGGTGTCAATATGATCGAAGCTGACGGTAATATTATCAAAAATGATCTTATGCTCCAAGCTATTGAATTAGCTAAAACTACCGGTGACGAAGTTAATCTTCAGATTGCCAAATTCGCCGCTAAAGTTGGTAAAGAAAAACTTAAATTTGAACCAGCTGGTCCGTCTGCCGATTTAATCAAAGAAGTTGAATCCAAAATCGTTTCTGATGTCAAAGAATTCTTTGACAAAGGTGTTGATGGGGCTCATATGATTGGTCAAGAAGTCATTATTGATAAAGTCAAAGATATTTATAAAGACAAAATTGAATCCGAAGAAGTTTCCACTAACCATTTACTGGCTGCTGTTGACCAAATTCTTAAAAATTATGTTCGGGCTCAAACTATTTCGAAAACCCGTTATGACAAACGTGCTTTAGACGAAATACGTCTTTTAAATATTGAAGCCGGTGTTTTACCCATGACCCATGGTTCGGCTTTATTTGAAAGAGGCCTAACTCAAGCTATTACCGTTACTACTCTTGCTCCTTTGGCTGAAAAGCAATACCTGGAAGATTCTAATGGTGAAATTACTAAGCGTTATATTCATTATTATTCCGCCATGCCTTTTTCTACTGGCCAAGTCGGTCGAACCGGTCGCCCGGGCCGTCGCGAAATCGGTCATGGTGCTTTAGCTGAAAAAGCCTTAGTCCCGGTCATTCCTAGCGAAGCCGATTTTCCTTATACCATCGTTTTAACTTCTGAAGTTTTGTCTCAAAATGGCTCATCGTCTATGGCTTCCACTTGTGGCTCAACCATGTCCTTAATGGATGCTGGTGTCCCCATTAAAGACAAAGTCGCCGGAATTTCTATCGGTCTTATGGCTGAAACTGACGACAAATATATTTTATTAACTGATATCGCCGGTATTGAAGATCATTTTGGCGATATGGATTTCAAAATCACCGGAACCAGAGATGGTATTACCGCCATCCAGCTCGATATCAAACGTGAAGGTCTGACTCTTCAAATGATTCGTGATACTTTCGTCGCTTCCACCAAAGCTCGTCTCCAAATTTTAGACAAGATGGAATCGGTTTTAAATGCTCCGCGTCCACAACTTTCTCAATTCGCTCCCAAGATCAAATTAGTCCAACTTCCGGAAGATAAAATTGGTGAAGTTATTGGCAGCGGTGGTAAAACTATCAAAGCCTTAATGGAAAAATATCAAGTCCAAATTGATATTGACGATTTTGGTGCTGCTTCTATTTCAGCTCAGGATCAGAAAGCCATTGATGACGCTGCTTATGAAATCGAAGCCATGATCAAAGAGGTTCAAGTTGGTGAAGAATATGACGGTATTGTCACCCGAGTTGAAAACTTTGGTGCTTTTGTTGAATTCTTGCCCGGTCGCGAAGCCTTACTTCATGTTTCCGAGATGACTGGCGGATTTTTATCCGATCCGTCAACTATTATTAAAGTAGGGGATAAACTCAAAGTCAAAATTTCTGGTTTCAACGATAATCATCAAATCAAATTATCTGCTCCGGATTTCAAAACTGCTCATCCGGCTTCGCCAGACACAGCCTCAGCGCAGGCGGGATCAAGAGCTAAATTTGACCGCTTCGGTGGTGATAACCGCCCACAATTTAGCAACTTTGATTCTCGAATGGGTGATCGTAATCATCGTCCCCGCAGATGAAATTAATCTTTGTAGGAAGTCTTAAAATTTATTAATACTTCCTACAATTTTGACTCGAAATAGCTTATACTTTTTATATGGATACTAATGTACTAACTACTCAGCAAGCAATTGAGAATTTAAGAAAGAAAATCGAATCAGTTAAATTACCCGATGGATTAACTAGCAATCTTGAGGAACTTTTTGCCCAACTTACCATTAATTCTCAAAATGAACAAACCTTTTGGCAAAATTATCAAACTGCCTCTAAATACATAAACTATTTAATTCAAATTCCTTGGTTTACTCAAACAAAAGATATTCTGGACATCCAATATGCCAAGGAAAAATTAAACCAAGAACACTTTGGTTTAGATGACATTAAAGAACGTTTATTGGAATATATTTCTGTATTAGCCCTACAAAAAAATCGAAATCCGGATCAGCCAATTAAACCTCCGGTTTTACTTTTTGTCGGTTTAGTTGGTACCGGTAAAACCACCATAGCCAAATCTATTGCCAACGTTTTAGGTCGACAGCTCATCCGCATTCCATTTGGAGGTTTAGGAGATCCTCTCTACCTTCGTGGTCAATCCAGAATTCATCCTGAATCTGAACCTGGTCAAATTATTAAAGGATTGATTAATGCTAAAAGTTGCAATCCGGTTATTCTTCTTGATGAAATTGATCGTGTGGCCGATGATGCTCTCAATACTATTATGGGGGTATTAGTTGAAGTCCTCGATCCGGAACAGAACGACCGTTTTTCTGATCATTATATTGACTATCCTGTTGATTTATCTCAAGCTATCTTTTGTGCTACCTGTAACAATACCAGCCGCATTGCTACCGCTGTCATGGATCGTCTTGAAGTTCTTCAAATGCCTTCATATAATGATGATGAAAAAATTGTTATTGGCCGTGAATATATCTTCCCTAAAGCCATCAAATTATCTGGGCTCAAACCTGATGAACTTCAAATTAAATCTGATTTATGGGGACAAATTGTTCGTCCTCTTGGTTTTGATGCTGGAGTCCGTACTTTACAGCGAAACATCGAAGGCCTTTGCCGTAAGGCTGCCAAAATTATTTTTGAGGGCAAGGCAAAACAAGTAATAGTCGATGAATCAAATATTAAATTTTTCTTACCTCAATGGTAATTACCAAACAAATGCTTACAAATAAAAATACAAATATAAATAATAAAAAAAATATCAATAATATCTCCAATTTTATTGGAATTCAAAACTCAGTCAGAGAATTCAAATCAAATCAAAATTGCCTTAGAATTAGCTCACTTGGTGGTTTTGGTGATGTTACTCAAAATATGTTCGTTTACGAATTTATTCCCAACGGCGATGCTGCCAAAAGTCAAATAATCATTGTTGACTGTGGTGTCGGTTTCCCTGAAGAAGATGCCTTTGGTGTTGATCTTCAAATTCCTGACACTCAATACCTTGCCGACAAAAAAGACCGAATATTAGGTATATTCATTACTCATGGCCACGAAGATCATATTGGAGCTGTCCGTTTTATTTTGCCAATTTTAGGTGAAAAAATTCCGGTATATGCTCCTCGCCTGGCCGCTGCTTTTATTGAATCACGCCTAACCGAAGTTAATATTCGGGCCAATTTAAGTGTTTATGAAGACAATACTCCAATTCAAAAAGGAGTTTTTAATATTGATCCGATTCGGGTTACTCATTCTATTCCCGATACTTTTCATTTTGCTATTACCACTCCGGCAGGAATTTTTTATCATGGGAGCGATTTTAAGTTCGATGTCTTTCCTCTTGACGGTAAAGGTGCTGATCTAGCTCATATCGCTAGAATTGGTGAAAAAGGTGTTGTGGCCTTAATGTCTGATGCTCTTGGTTCTGATCATGAAGGCTGGTCGCCTTCGGAAAGTTCTATTGCTGAAAATTTTAAATACGAAATTACTTCCGCCAAAGGTCGGGTTTTTGTGACTTCAATTTCTAGTAATATCATTCGATGGTCACAAGCCATTGAATACGCCAAAGGTGTTGGCCGCAAAATTGTTGTTGTTGGTTATTCTGTTGATAAAGCTATCAATGTTGCCAAAGATTTAGGTTATCTTACTCTGACTGATGCTGATATTATTCCCCCCGAACGGGTCAAAAATTTTCCTGAAAATAAATTAATTTTCTTAGTTGCTGGGTTTGCTGGCCAACCCGATTCAGCTCTTAGTAAAATGGTTATGGGTAAACACCGAATTAAAATAAAATCCGGAGATAAGGTAATTTTTTCGTCTCCTGATTACATCCCCGGCACTACCTCCAATATCTATTCCATGATTGATACCCTTTCAAAATTAGGTGCTGAAGTTGTTTATGGAGAAAAAGAAGAACTTCACGTTTCCGGTCATGGTTATCAAAAGGAACATGCGGTTTTAATTAGTTTAGTCAAACCAAAATTCCTTTTGCCAATTGGTGGCAATTTTAGACATCTCAAAAAATATCAAGAAGTTGCCCAAAAATTAGGTTACTCTGAAGACAAAGTTATTTTGCCCGATTTTGACGCCTCTGTTAATTTTTACAATAATGGTACTTACGACACTAATTTCCATATTCCTATCAGAAAAATTTTGATTGACGGTTTTGGTATTGGTGATGTTGGTACTACTGTTTTGCGTGATCGCAAATTACTGGCTGAAGATGGTATGTTCTCAGTTGTTTTATTAATCAATCGGGAATCTGGCCAGCTTGAAAAAGATCCGGTTATTCTTAGTCGGGGATTCGTTTTTGTTAAAGAGAACACTGATCTTATCAACTATCTCAAACAAGAAATAATTACTAAATTTAATCAAACCACTAGCACTCCGGCTAATTTTGATTTTATTCGTGAAGAAATTCAAGGTCATATCGAAGAAATTATCTATCAAAAAACCGGCCGCCAACCAATGGTATTGCCATTGGTGATTGAAGTCTAGAGCAATTCTTTTCCTTGATAATCAGGATCAATCTTATTTAAGTTAGGACAACTTCTTTTTCTAGCTTCTATTCTTTCTTCAGAAATTTTTTGATGAACTTCAAATGCTGCCGATCGTAATATATCTTGATCTGTAATGCTTTCTGAATTTAATGGTTTCGCTACTAGACTAGCGTATTCTTCAAATAAACATCTTCCAGAAGTTGAACAATTCGGGCAAAGTTCTTTCATTACCTGGAATTATATCAAACATTTACGTTATAATACGTTCATGCGATACTCACAACTTTTCGGTAAAACTAGTAAAACTATTTCGGCTGATGCCGACAGTATTAACTCTAAATTATTAACTCAAGCTGGGTTTATTCAGAAAGAAATTTCTGGTGTTTATAATTATTTACCATTAGGTTTGCGTGTTTTAACTAAAATTCAAAACATTGTTCGAGAAGAGATGGATAAAATTGGCGGTCAAGAAATTTTGATGCCTGCCATGACCCAAGAAGAAAGTTGGATCACTACTAACCGCAATAAAATGGAAGTCCTTTTCCATTTAAAAGGTCAGGGAGATACTAATTTAGTTTTGAACCCAACCCACGAAGAAGTTGTCACTCCTTTAGCCCAAAAATATACCTTTTCTTATCGTGATTTACCTTTTTCTGTCTATCAAATTCAAAACAAATTTCGTAACGAAGTCCGAGCTAAATCTGGTTTAATGCGTGGACGTGAATTTAATATGAAAGATCTTTATTCATTCCATACTGACCAAGAAGACCTAAATCGTTATTACGAAATTGTTAAACAAGCTTATTTTACCATTTATAAAAGAATTGGATTAGGTAATATTACTGTTTTAACTTTTGCCTCAGGTGGTGCTTTTAGCCAATATTCACATGAATTTCAAACCATTAATAATAATGGAGAAGACACCATTTATCTTTGTGAAAAATGTCGTGTTGCTGTTAATAAAGAAATTATAGAAACACAAAATACTTGTCCTGAATGTGGAAATGCAGAATTAAAACCAGTTAAAGCGACTGAAGTTGGTAATATTTTTAAACTCAGAACTAAATTTTCTCAGGCTTTTAATTTTTATTATTCCGACAAAAATGGTCAGGAAAAAATTGTTGAAATGGGTTGTTATGGTTTCGGTCCATCAAGAACTATGGGGGCTATCGCCGAAATTTTTAACGATGAAAAAGGGCTAATTTGGCCGGAATCTGTGGCTCCATACCAAATTCATTTAATCGGTCTGGATCTTTTTGATGAAAATATCAAAAAACAGGCCGAAGATTTATATCAAAAACTTTTAGATAAAAATATCGAAGTCTTATTTGATGATCGTCTTGAGACTACTGCCGGAGCCAAGTTCGCTGATGCTGATTTAATTGGTATCCCTACTAGGCTGGTCATTAGTAAAAGAAGCCTCCAAAACGGGGGAGTTGAAAGAAAAAAACGTTGTGAATCCACTAGCGAAATTATCTCTATAGATAAAATTTTTAATTAAAGAATTCTTAATTAGTAATTCTTAATTAGTCTCAAATACTATATACTGTATTCATGGCTAAACGTGGTCGAAAAAAGAAAACCGTCCTTCCGAGTCTTAAACTTAAGCCGGAAACTATCCAAACTATATTCTTCATCTTTTTTTTAATTCTAACTCTAATTTCTATTTTTTCCTTTTTACAAACCGGTCCGGTTCCAATTGCTATCAATAATATTTTGCTTCAATATTTTGGGTTTGGGGCTATTCTTATTCCATTTCTTCTATTTTTAGCCTCATTTTTATTTGCCAAAATAAAAACTCCGCTCAAAGATTTAAATGTATTCTTAGGCTTTTTAATTATGTTTATTGCCATGATATCTTTATTCCAACAAGGTATCTCTGGCACCTTCTTTTTTGAGCAACTTGTTTCCCTTTTTGGCAAGATTCCCAGCACTATTATTTTTATTTTTTCCTTTATCGTTGGATTTGTGATCCTTTTTGATACTTCTGTAGCCCAAGTCGTCAAATTTTTTGTTGCGGTCTTTAATTTAATTAAAAAATATTCTATTGGTAGTGCCCAAAAAATTAAGGCTAAAGCCGAAGAGAAAAATAAAAATAAAGTTTTTCAATCTGAACTTACTGCCGCTGAATCAAAAAATGACTCTAAAAAAGAAGCCAAGGAAGATTTTAATGTCGCCAATGTTCCGCCGGTTTTAAAAGCTTCAGGAAATAATTTTACTAATCCAAGTACTTCTGTTTTAAGCTCTTCAGGCAATCAAATGTGGGAATATCCATCAATAAATATTTTTGATAATACTCCGGGCGCCAAAGCTGATAGGGGGGATGTAAGCAAAAATGCCCGAACTATAGAACAAACTCTTGATTCTTTTGGTATCACTGCTCGAGTAGCTGAAATCAACGACAGTCCTTCTGTTACTCAATATGCCCTTGAAGTTGCCCTGGGAACCAAATTAGCCAAAATCGTTAGTTTAAGTAATGATCTTGCCATGGCTTTGGCTGCTCCTGGCGGTATGATCCGTGTCGAAGCTCCAATTCCGGGTCGGGCTTTAGTTGGTATTGAGGTTCCCAACCGTTCTCTGGAAGTTGTTCCTATCAGAAAAATATTAGAATCTGACGCCATGAAGAATGCTAAAAATAAAATTACTGTTCCATTAGGTTTAGATGTCGCCGGAAATCCAAAAGTTGCCGATATTACCAAAATGCCCCATGTTCTTATCGCTGGTCAAACCGGTTCGGGAAAATCAGTTTGTGTTAATTCTTGGATCAATAGCATTCTTTTCCGAGCCTCTCCCGATGAAGTCCGCTTAATTATGGTTGACCCAAAACGGGTTGAGCTTACTCCGTATAATGGCATCCCTCATCTTCTAGTTCCGGTTATTGTTGAACCGGAAAAGGTTATTTCTGCCCTTAAGTGGGCTGTTGCCGAAATGGAACGCCGTTATAAAACTTTTACTGAAGTTGGAGCTAAAAATATTGAAGCTTACAATAATTTATCCGGTTTTCAATCCATACCATATATATTGATTTTTATTGATGAACTGGCCGAAATCATGTTATTTTCTCCATCAGAAGTTGAAGACAATGTTTGTCGCATAGCTCAAATGGCTCGGGCTGTTGGTATCCATTTAATTCTAGCTACCCAACGTCCTTCAGTTAACGTTATTACTGGTTTAATCAAAGCTAATATTCCCACCCGGATATCTTTTGCTGTTGCTTCTGTTACTGATTCTCGTGTTATTTTGGATTCACCCGGTGCTGAAAAACTTTTAGGCCGGGGAGACATGCTTTATATGCCGCCGGACTTAGCTAAGCCTGTTCGTATTCAGGGTTGTTATGTTTCCGACAAAGAAATTAATAATCTTATTGATTTCTTAAAAACTCAAAAAGTAACCGAATATGATGAACAAATTCTTAAACAGCCGGTATCCGGAGGTCATTCTATAGCTAAAAATTCCCCGTCTACCGGTGAAATGTTAGAAGAAAAAGATCCTATGTTTAATGACGCGGTCAAATTAGTCCAGGATTTAGGTAAGGCTTCTTCATCTTTAATGCAGCGCCGGCTTAAACTTGGCTATGCCCGTGCTGCTAGAGTTTTAGATCAATTAGAGCAAGCAGGAATTGTTGGGCCGGCTAATGGAGCTAAGCCCAGAGAGATATTAATCCCACACAACAGTCCTGATGATAATGTTGAATAAGACTAAAATATGTTTCAAGCCTCATCACTCCTCAAGAATACCCGACTCGACAAAGAATGGGAATTGTCAGATATTTCCAGGAAATTAAAAGTCTCAGTTAAATATCTTGAAGCCCTGGAAAATGGAGAAGTCGTTTGTTATCCCCAAGAGCCATATTGTTCCTTAATTATCAAGGATTATGCTGATTATTTAGGTTTAAACGGAAAAGATGTTTTGTCTTTATTCCGTCGTGACTTTGAACAAAAAAATAAAGTTAAAAATTCTATTAAAAATTCTTTTTCATTTACTCCAAAAACTACTTTTACTTTATCTATTATTCTCATCCTCGTCCTTTTTATCTTCTATCTTATTTCTGAATATTACAAATTTCATTTACCTCCAAAACTTAAAGTTAACTGGCCTCTTGAGGCTACAGTTTCTGCTTCGACAGTAGAAATAAATGGTGTTACCGATCCCGAATCAACCATTAGAATTAACGATGATTTAATTATGGTTAATAATGATGGAACATTCCAGAAAAAAATCCAATTATCTACCGGCGAAAATCTAGTCATTATCCAATCAAAATCATCCAACGGCAAAACCACCATTGAACAAAAGACAATAAATTCTGCACTCTGATAAAAATTAGTTTATACTGATTATATGGAGATAACTCAAATAATCATCATCATTAGTCTTGTTTCTATTACTGCTGTTGTTGTAGCTTCAGGAATCTGGCTAATCAAGCTTTTTAAAGAACTCAATATCACTCTTAAAAAAACCAATGATATTTTAGATGATACCCACTTAATTACTAGTTCTGTCGCCAAACCTGTTTCTTCCATCTCTGAATTTGTCATGGGTTTTAAAAATGGTTTTTCCTTCTTTAATAAATTTTTTGATAAAAAAGATAAAAACGATGAGCAAATCTTCTAACTGTCAAAATGATAATTATTCTTCTGAATCGAATTCAGGATTTATATTTGGCCTTATTTGTGGTGCTATTATCGGTGCTATTATTGCCGTTATCATCTACAAAAACAATAAATCTGAAGTTTTTGAAAAACTAGAACAAAAAATAAAATCTTTTTTTGAAGGTTTAATTCCTAAATCAAAAATATCAGTCTCAACCAAAACTCAAAAAAAATCAGCAAAAATAATTGCAGTTGAACCAACTGTCCAACCAAAACAAATTACCCCTGTTTTTGTCAAAGCCAAAAAGCCGACCCCAAAGATGTTTGTCAAACCCAAAAAGTAATTTGTTTTAGTCGAAACGCACCATGACGTGTCTCTGGAAAATTTACCAAAATAAATTTTTAATTCCTTTTATTGGCAGTCTGAAAGACTGAAGTCCTGATAGACTGATGATATAATCATCACTATGAAAGCCCGAGAACTAAAGGATAAATTCATCAATTTTTTTGTCTCTCAACAACACATTGAAATCCCTTCTAGTCGTTTAATTCCGGAAAACGACCCCACCACTCTTTTTATTTCTGCTGGCATGCATCCATTAGTCCCATTTTTACTTGGTCAATCACACCCATTGGGTAAACGGCTTACTAATGTCCAAAAATGTGTTCGCACTGGCGACATTGACGATGTTGGTGATGCTTACCATCACACTTTTTTTGAAATGTTAGGCAATTGGTCACTAGGGGATTACTTTAAAAAAAATATGATCCCTTGGAGTTACCAATTTTTAACTCAGAAATTAAAAATTAATCCCCAACATCTTCATGTTACTTGTTTTGCCGGTGATGCTGATGCCCCAAAAGACTCTGAATCTCATCATCTTTGGTTAAGTCAAGGTATTCCAGAAAACAGAATCCATTATTTACCCAAAAAAGATAATTGGTGGGGTCCGGCCGGCAGTGTTGGTCCCTGTGGTCCGGATACAGAAATGTTTATCGACACTAATCCTGCTGCTGGAGAAATTGATTTTATCATTGGTTGCCAACAGGGCAGAATTATTGAAATTTGGAATGATGTTTTCATGCAATATTATAAAGATGAATCGGGCAAATTTACTGAAATGGCCCAAAAAAATGTTGATACTGGTATGGGTGTCGAACGAACTACTGCTATTTTATCCGGTTTTTCCGATAATTATTTATCAGCTATTTGGCAGCCAATTATCAAAAAAATTGAAGAAATTAGTCATAAAAAATATTCAGAATTCACTAAACCAATTAGAATTATCGCTGACCACATCCGTTCTGCTGTTTTTATCATTGCTGACGGGATTGAACCAAGTAATAAAGAGGCTGGCTATGTTCTTCGCCGTCTTATTCGTCGTGCCATCCGCCAAGGCAAAATTTTAGGTATTGAAACTAATTTTATTTCTCAAATCGCCACTTCTGTTTTAGATAATCAAGACAATTTTGCCGGTACTTATTCAGAATTAAATGAAAATCATGACAAAATTATTTCTCTTCTTGATGCCGAAGAAAATAAATTCAGAAAAACCTTAGACAAGGGGTTAACTGAGATTAATAAACTCATTGGGCAACATCACAGTGTTTCTGGCAAAGAGGCTTTCACTTTGTATCAAAGTTTTGGCTTCCCGGTTGAAATGATTAAAGAAGAACTTGAAAAAAATAATTTAACTCTTGATATAACCGAATTTAATCAAGCCAAAGAAGCTCATCAAAAGCAATCCCAAACTCTTTCAGCTGGTAAATTTAAATCTGGTTTGGCCGATAATTCCAAAATTATTACTAAATATCACACTACGACTCATTTACTTCACACTGCCCTTCGCCGAATCCTAGGCGAACATATTCAACAATCTGGCTCCAATATTACCGCCGACAGATTACGTTTCGATTTCTCCCACACTGACAAACTGACAACTGACCAACTGAAATCTATCGAAGGTTTAGTCAATCAACAAATTAAATTAAATTTACCCGTCATCAAAGAAACTATGCCTTTTGTTGAAGCTCAAAAAACTGGTGCCGTTGCTTTCTTTGGCAACAAATATCCCGAAATTGTCAGTGTCTACACTATTGGTAATCAAGACAATTATTTTTCCAAAGAAGTTTGCACCGGTCCTCATGTCACCAACACCAGCCAACTGGGAACTTTTGAAATCATCAAAGAAGAGTCTGCCGGCAGCGGTAAACGCCGCATTTACGCCGTACTCAAATAATCCATAAAGATACTTTTTATAGTATCCTTATATCATGGAGGGAAATAGTTTTTGGTTAATTTATATTCAAGAAGATCAGGTTTCAGTTTCTCTCGTTTCTAGCACTAATGGTAAGTTTCATGTTTCATCTGTTGGTCCATCAAAAAATTGGGGTAATGACGATAGTGAACAGTTAATTGCTTCTGTTGACGAGTCTCTTTCTGTCGCTTCACTTAATGCCAATATTACCGAATCAGAAGAACCATCAACGGCTGCTTTTGTGGTACCTCCCTTTTGGGTTGGTAGTGATGGTAAAATTTTACCTCAAAAGCTCAAACACATCAAAGAAATTTGTAAAAAATTAGCTTTTACCCCAACTGGATTTTTAGCCGAAGATGAAGCCTTAGTTGAAGATTCAAATAAATCAGATGATTTACCTTCAAGTTGTATTTTAGTCCACCTTAGCCAAAACGAATTCTATCTTTCCTTAGTTTATCTTGGTCATATTAAAGAAAGAATTCGTAAAGCTTTTTCAGGGGAATTTACCGGTCAGTTATTAGAATCAACTTTATTGGAAATAAAAACAGAATCAACTTTGCCCCCCCAGATAATTCTCTTTGGCCAAACTAATAGTTCTTTAATAAGCTCTATAAAAAGCTATCCCTGGGTCGGTAAAAAAAATATTGAAACATTTCTTCATCTGCCTGACGTTAATCTATACAGTGACAATGATTTAATTACCACTTTTACCCGAGTTATTTCATCTCAAATGTCTCGCAATATCTCTAACAATCCCCAAGTTACAGGTGATTATGGGTTAGAGGAACCAGAAACATCAGAAATTGAAACTGCAGATGAGTCCAAAACAACCGCTATCAAAACAAACCCGGAAAATCAATCAAAATTAGAAAGTTCTGAATTTGAATTAGTCGAAGCTTCGCCAACAGATTTTGGTTTTAGTCTGATTCAGGATTTAAAAGAAAACCCAATAGAATTATCAGAACAAAAAATTATTACCTCACAAATTCCTGAACCAAATCTTGATCCATTTGAGCCTTCTGTAATTTTACCTCCGGTTCTACCATTAGAAACTATTTCAAAAGAAAAAATATCATTTAATTTTTTGAAAAAAATTAAATTTCCTAAAATAAATTTCAATTTTAATATTTTTTGGATTATTTTAATAATTCTCCCCTTTTTGGCTATTATTCCTTTTGTATTTGCTTCAGCCAATATTACTTTATTTGTCAATCCCTATCGATTTGAAAAAACAATTGAAACTACCTTAAAAACCGATACTTCTGACTCTGATATCGCTTCATTAATCATTCCGGTTAAAAAAGAAACTTTTAATCTTGACGTCAAAGCAACAGTAGAAACAACCGGTCAAAAAACCATTGGTGAAAAAGCCAAAGGGGAAATTACTATTTACAATAAACTTGATAAATCTCAAAACATTCCCAAGGGTTCAATCTTAACTGATGCTTCAGGTAAAAAATTTGAATTGACTACAGCAGTTTCTATTGCTTCCAGTAGCTCGGATTTAAGTCAAGGGATTATCACTTTAGGTCAAACTAAAACTGTAGTTATTGCCGCTGACATTGGTCCGGAATTTAATATTTCCTCTGGTTCGCCACTAAACTTCAAAGACTACCCTAGTACTTCTTTAATTGCTAAAGTTGAAAATGATTTTAGCGGAGGTGCCAAACAACAGATTAAAGCTGTTAGTCAATCTGACAAAACTGCCATTCAATCAAAAATAGACGAAGAAATTACCAAAGCCATAGAAAACAAAGTTAATCAAACAGTAGACAATATCTCTGGTGTTATCAAAGAAACTATTCAAAGTGATAAGGGGAATCTTAATCTTAGCCGTGAAATAGGAGAGGCCGCTGAAGAGTTATCTGGCACAGTTACTGCCTCAGTTTCAGTCTTTACTATTTTTTCGTCTACCAAAGAAGCTATTATTAAACAAATTCTTTCCAATGAGGCTGATTTTAATAAAATTAATCTTGACCTAAATAATTTTTCTTTAGGCTTTAAGGTTAAAAAAATTACTTCAAATCAAGCTACTGCTACCTTAACTATATCCGGTCAATCTCTCCCCAAAATTGACACTTCATCAATTCAAAAAGCCCTTTCAGTCAAAACTATTAAACAAAGCGGAGAAACTATTAAAAAACTAATTCCGCGAGCGTATAATTTCCATATCGAAAGTAAGCTCCCATTGTTACCTTTCAACTCTAAAAATATCAATATTGAAATTAAAACAGAAAGTCTGTGAGCTATATTTATCTCAAAAAAAATCCCCCAAAATCCAAGCGGGCTAAACGTAAAAAAATTATATCTTTAATTTTATTGTTAACTGGTCTTTCTTTTTTTGGTTTTGCCGCTATCCCTATTCTCAAATTTCAACTTACTTACTCTTCAAAACTCAAACAAATTATTGACCCAACGTCCTCCAATCGTTCCAGAACTCAGCCATCAGTTTTAAGTGACACCACAGTTGATTACACTCAATTATCAAGTTGGTTTATTAATTCTACCGATAATCCCAATCTAATCAGTCAAACTATTGATTCCAAAAACTTAACCTATTATCTTTCTATTCCCAAACTCAAAATTAACGATGCTATGGTTACTCTTGGTAGTATGGATTTAACTAAAAGCTTAATTCAATACCCTCAAACTGCTCTTCCTGGCCAACTTGGAAACACTGTTATCTTTGGCCATTCAGTTCTTCCCCAATTCTTCAATTCCAAAAACTATTTGACTATTTTCTCTACCCTCTACAAGCTTGAACAGGGCGATGAAATTGTTCTTCGTTATGATAAATCTACTTACAAATATGTTATTGAAGAAATGTATGAAGTTCAACCAACTGACCTTTCTGTTTTAGAACAACGCTATGATAGTAAAAATCTCACTGTCATTACTTGTAGTCCTCCAGGAACCTATCTCCGCCGCCTCATCATCAAAGCCACTTTAGCCGTCAAATAGCACAACTCTTTGTTATAATTACTCATGAATTGTTTATCCCTTGATTATGGTTCAAAAAGGATTGGAATTGCCATTTCTACCAATAGTTTAATCGAACCTCTTGCTGTAGTTAAAAATGATTCAAATTTTTTAGAATCTCTCAACAAAGTAATTACTGAATACAAAATTGAAAAAGTTTTCGTGGGTGTTTCTGAAGGTTTGTTTGGTCAAAAAACACTAGAATTTGTCGATTATCTTTCAAAAAATATTTCTCTCCCAATTGAAACAGTAGAAGAATCAGTCAGCACCATCGAAGCTCAAGCTATTTTTAAAGCCAACAAAAAGCATCAAAAAGATTATGATAATAAAATTGATGCCATCGCTGCAGCTGTTATCCTTCAGCGAGTTATCGGTTAAAATATAATTATGATAAAAAAAATAGTCGCTCCAGTTCAAGCTTGGTTGCTTTCTCAAAAACGTTGTGTCGGTTGCGGTACTCCCTTATCTCAAGGCACGCGTTTGTCCGTTCGCGGTCAAGTGACAGTTACTTGCAAATGTGGTCGTATTTTTATTCATGATAAGAAAAAAGATACCTATCGCCGGGCTTTATTCGATGAAATCTAAATGATCAAAAAATTTCTTATTCTTCTATTTCTGTTTTTAATTTTAGTTATTGGAGGTGGGCTTACTGGTATTTCGGTTTACAATCAACCAGTTTCTTCTTCCGATGATTCATCAAAAATATTTGCTATCAAATCCGGTCAAGGTATTAAGTCAATTGCCCAAAGTTTAGAAAATTCAAAGTTAATCAAAAATAAATATGTTTTTCTTTATTACACTTACAGTCTTTCATTAAACAAAAAAATTCAGGCTGGCAATTTTAAGCTTTCCCCGAATTTAACCACCAAAGAAATTGCGGTTAAATTAACTCAAACCGGTGTGACTGATTATTGGGTCAAAATTCTTGAAGGTCTACGTGTCGAAGAATTAATCAATATTTTCCCAGATGATTCTTCTATCAAATCGGCTGATTTTATTAAGGCTGTCAAATCAAAAGAAGGCTATATTTTCCCTGATAGTTATCTTATCCCTCAATATTTCACTCTTGATCAGATTCTTTCCACCATCCAAACTAATTTTGATAAAAAATTTGCTCAGGCCAAAGATCAAACTGCTTCTGAATTAACTGATCAGGAGGCAGTAATTTTTGCTTCATTGCTAGAAAGAGAGGGCAGATCACTAACCTCTAAACAAATCATTGCTGGCATTCTTTTAAACCGCCTTAGTATTAATATGCCACTTCAAATTGATGCCGCTGTTCAGTACGCCAGAGATAGTCAAAACAAAAATATTAGTGAATATTGGCAACCGGTTACCAGTGCCCAAATCAAAGAAATTGAATCAACTTACAATACTTATAAAAATACAGGTTTACCTCCACGGCCAATTTGCAATCCCGGATACAATTCACTTTATGCCGCTTTCCACCCCACAGAATCAGATTATCTTTATTACATAACTGGCAACGACGGTATCATGTATTATGCCAAAACCCTCTCTGAACACAACGCTAATATTTCCAATCATTTAAGATAACTGATATTTACTAATTCATTAAGTCTTACCCATCTTTCCTTTTTCATTTTCATCGGCACGTCATCTTTATATAACTTTGCACTCACAGTTCCCGGCCTAGGGGAGTATTTATTTAAATAAGCAATTTCAAAGCCAACCTGTCGACACATATCCACTGTTTCTTCAAATTTCTCATCAGTTTCACCAGGGAAACCGATGATAATGTCAGTGCTAAACCGAACATCACTTATTTTACTTTTAATTTTTTTAACTAAATCCAAATATTCTCCTTTAGTGTAATTTCGATTCATTCTTTTTAGAATTTCGTCATCACCAGCCTGAAAAGGTAAGTGAATTAATCGGTCAATATTTTTATATTTAGCAATTACTTCAATTAAATCATCGGAAAAATCCCAGGGATTATTACTGACAAACGAAACTTTTTCCAAATCTTTTTGAGCTACTTTTTCTAATAATTCCGGAAACAAACTTTTAAATCTTTTTTTACCCATCGACACATAACCACAATCACTCAGTTCTGCTCCATACGAATTTACATTTTGCCCGATTAATAAAATTTTTTTATTTCCTTCTGCAATTGCCTTATCTACATCAGCCAATATTTCTTCCATTTTTCTCGAAACTTCTCGGCCTTTAGCTTGCGGCACAATACAATAAGAACACATATTATTACAGCCATAACTTATCGGAATTAAAACTGTATTATTAAATTTTTTCACCGGTTCCCAATCAGTTTGAAAATCATCCAAAGCTTTAAATTCGATTCCCGGAAAATTTTTTCTCACTTCCATATTTTTCTGGCCATTCTTTTTCATCACTCCTACCAAACATCCAGTCACTATTATTTTTTTACCTATTTTTTGGGCGTTTCTTAACAATCCATAAGCTCTGTTTTCTGCTGATTGACGAATCATACAGGTGTTAATAAGTACTATATCTGATTCTTTCCAGTTTTTAGCCTCTTGGTCACCTTTGATCAAAAAATAATTTTTGATTCTTTCCGAATCAGACGTATTCTGAATGCAGCCAAACGTTTGGACAAAAAACTTCATTGCCAATTTTACCAAATCGCTTCTAGTTATAAAAATTTCCTAATTTGCAATATTTTTTTTAAAATGAGAATATTATTTATGGACGATAATAAAAATCTAAATCAACCCAACACTGCTACTCCAAATAATGATGATTATCAAAAGATTCTTGATGAATATGCTGCTTCTGTCAAACCGGAAGACACCAAGCCGGAACCAAGAAAACCCGAGATAGACCTGAATATAACTACCTCTTTAAAAGAAGCGCCTGTTCAGACGGAAGAAAACAAAATTCCTGAAATCAAACCAGACATTACTGAAACAATTTCCGATAAACCGGTAGAAAATTCATCTCCCGACCCGACTTATTTAAAGGGAATTAATTCTCCTCAACTAGAATCACCGATTCACCCCTCCTTAGCCGCTAATCTTGAAGCTGAAGATGATCCGGAAAATTCGCCCGCTATAGTTCCAACAGTTGAAAATACTCTAACCCCGCCAGTAACAGAAATTAATGAAATAACAAAACCGGTAGACAATAACTCCCAATCAACTAAAGATATTTTTAATAAACCAGTTCAATCAGAACCGGAAAATTCGCCGACTCAAAAAACTCCAGAAGAAATTAAGGCTGAAATCAACAAGATCCTTGCCGACGATTCGAACAACTCCCTTCCTGGCCAAAAAACTTCAGCTCATCCGTTTAAGGGCTTATTTTTTGTCTCTCTCTTTTTCTTTTTTCTAATTATCGCTGCTTGGATTTATTTTCTTTTCTTTTATCAAACCAATAATATTTCAAAGCCAACCAATCAAAACAATATTTCTCCAACTCCAACAGAAGTTATTTCCGAAGAAAATTGTGAGTTAAATGGGTTTATCTATAAAGTAGGGGAATCTTTTAACTCAGCTGATGGATGTAACACTTGTAGTTGTCAGACTGGTAATAATATTGCTTGTACCGAAATGGCTTGTAATATTTCTCCTACAGTTATTCCTGCCACCAAATCCGCTAGTGCTAAAACAGTTACCATCACCCCAACCAAGACCGCAACTTCTTCAACCCAAAAGACAACTCCTACAATTATCCCCACATTAAGTTCTTCTGAAGAATAAATTTAAAAACATACCCATTGCTATCCCTTGACTTCGGTAGTAAAATACCTACATTCTGGCGAGCGGTT
>CAZWUG010000008.1:0-23672 GCA_964637525.1 uncultured Gammaproteobacteria bacterium
TTCATCCATACACTTTAATAATAAAGCATTTATAAAAAATTTGATATACTTGAGCACAAGTTTAAAGAGTATAAAGCTAAAAACTTTATAACTTTAAAACTTAATGAACTTTACAACTAACAAGGAAGGGTGCGGCGAATGGTAAGCCACAGGTTTGCTAAACCTGCGTCAGAAATGGCATGTGGGTTCGACTCCCATCCCTTCCGCTAGACTGCCTGTAATGACGACTATATAGAATTAACAATGATTTCTTTAATCGAATGTTTACATTAAAAATAGTTGTATTATAATCACCCTAAACATGAATGAATCTAAATATTGTATAAATATTAGTAATTCGAATAAACCAAAAATAAACGATACTTCTTATGAAGTTGTTGAAAGAAAAGGACTTGGTCATCCTGATAACATTTGTGACTCCATAGCAGAGGAAATTTCCCGAAAATATTCACTTTTCTGTCTTAAAAATTACGGACTAATCTTAAGACACATGATAGATAAAATTACCGTTCTTGGTGGGTCATCAAAAGTTTCTTTTGGTCACGGAGAAATGACCCAACCAATTAGGATTTTATTAAATGGTAGATTTACCCATCAATTTAATAATGAATTAATTGATTATAAACAAATCGTTAATTCATCAATCCATAATTATTTTAAAAAGGTCTTTCCTCTTCTAGACACAAAAAAATGGATAAAAATAATTGATAATACTCATTTTAGCCAAGGACCTGGAGTTGTTTATGACTCAAAAGGAAATTCTCTTAATGAAAGAAAAAACTTTTTTGTAGTCGTAGATAAAAAACTAGCTCATCTTCATAATAATAGGTTACGGTCAAATGATACTTCTACTTGTGTCAGTTATTCACCGCTAAGCAACCTTGAAAAAATTGTCATTTTAATTGAAAAAACATTAGATAGTGATAATTTTAAAAATAAATATCCCTATATAGGAACTGACATTAAAGTTATGGGTAAAAGAATTGATAAAAATATAGAGTTAACCTGCTGTATTCCATTTATTGCCAAATATACACCGAACGTAAGCTTTTACCAAAAGAAAGTAGAATGGCTTAAAAAATACATCATAAAGATGATTAAGAATGATTTTCCCCAGTATAAAATAAAAATATTTTTAAATACCAGAGACGATATCAAAAATCAGGATATTTATCTAACAGCCATTGGTAGTGCTATCGAAAGTGGTGATGAAGGAGCTGTTGGCCGAGGAGATAGAGCTAATGGGGTTATTTCTTTCACTAGGAGTATGAGTATAGAAGCTCCGTGTGGTAAAAACCCCGTATATCATACAGGTAAAATTTATACGATAATTACTTCCCTTATATCAAAAGATATTTATTCCAAACTTGGATTAGAGAATACTGTTTATTTAACTTCGCAAATGGGGAGATTAATCAAAAATCCATGGTCTGCAGCTGTAGCTATTGATGGGAATCATAAACTCACGGCTAAAGACAAAAGGATTATAAATGCTATTTTTAAAGAAAAACTTGATAACCACTTAAAAGCCACTGATCTTTTAATTAAAAATAAAATCAACTTAAACAATTAAGTTTTTTAAAATATCCATAATTTGGAAATAATTATCGGCGGTCAAACAAGGATAGACCTTTTTATCTTTCTTTTCATTAAAATAAATAGTTTTAATTCCCAAATTTCTTGCTAATAAAATATCCTCTTTATAAGAATCGCCAATATAAACAACTTCCGTTTTTTTAAGACCTAATTTATTTATTAAATAAATTAAAGAACTGGGCTTTGGTTTATCGTCCTTAAATAATTCACTTGTTATTAAAACATCTATTTTTTTATCAATTTTTACAGCTATGATTTTTTTTATTTTTTCATCAAACGATCCATTAGACAAAACAGCAACCTTAATATCATTTGTTTTTAAAAAACCTAAAATTTCACTCACTCCAACTTTTAAAGAAATATGATTCAGAATATAATTTTGAAAATTATTAAAACACTTATTAATTAAAAATGGGGAAGAATCGATTTTCAAAGTTTCAAACATTTTAAACCAAATCAAGTAACCAATCTGATTTACCCGTAGATTCCTGTTTTTAAGTAATTTAGTAATTTCTGTTTTATTTATATTTAAAAAATTTTTTAAAGATACCTCTAAATGTTTCTTATTTTTGATATATACATATTTAAGCGCACCTACAATATGATCTGAAGTATCAATCAAAGTATCATCTAAATCAAAAATTACTCCCTTAACCATAATCAACCCAATAAAAATCTTAAAGTATTCTTATTAGTAATGGCAAAAACAGCCTCAGGATTAACCTTAAACGTATCAGCTAATAAATTTGCTTCATCAAAATATGTATGGTTGCTAAAAGTTTTCCCATCAGAACCAATACATTTAGTCCACGGCTCATCCGTTCCCCAAACTAAATTATCTTTCAATATGGAATAATATTTCAATAATGAAGATACAACATCTCCGGAATCAACTAAATTAAATCTGCTTACTGCAACATCAGACCTTTTAACACAACCACATATTTGTAAAAATGGAGCCGTATCTATAAACAAATTATTTTTTTTGGAAACCTGTGAAATCACCCCCTGATCTAACCAGGCCAAATGAGCAACACACACCCTTAGATCTGGATTATTACTAGCCAACTCAAGAATATTCTTGGGATGAGAAAAAGGATCATTCAAACCGGAATGAATCATTATTGGCAAATTATGAGCAATAGCAAAATCGACAAACCCGCTACTTTTTAAATCTAAAGCTGTTGACCCAGTTGCCAACGTATGTAATTTTAGACCCCAAATTTTTTTATTCTTACTTAAAGATGACAAAAAATCTAATTGCTCTTTTTGTTTAGTTGAAGGATCAACCCCCATAAAGGGAAAAAACATTTCAGAATTAGGTGTATGTCTACAACTCAACAAAAGTGATTCATTTTCATTTTGATATGGAAAATCCTGAAAACCAGATGATTGTTTCCTTCCCTCAGAAATTAAGACTTTATAGTCATAATAACTAGTACTAGGCATAGGAAAAGTAACTACTTTTGACACTCCTGCTAATTCAGCCTTTAAAGCTAAATCATCCACTGATTGAACCAAAGGTAAAGAACCTGTAAATAAATTAAAATAATCAATACCGCCAGAATGAGAATGAACATCTATTACACCATCAATTCCAACTTCTTTAAGAGAGGCCATATTTTAAACAATAATCTTATTATTAATTTCAACAGTTTCTACTGAAGAATCAGTTTTAAACAAATAAATAGGTTCATATCCAACAACGGAAAGATTTTCCCCATTTTCCACAATCAAACCGCTCCTCTCTGGTATAGCAATCACTTGTTTTTTATGTTCTCTAACATACTTTAAAACTTTATCTTTTTGTATTTCTGTATAGTGACAAATTACGGAATAATTATTAATTAAATTAAGGGCTTTATTATCAGTATAATTAATTTCATTTTCTTCTTCTACTGTAGCAATATCATACCCGCAAATTATTGCTCCAGCACTTCCGCCGTAAATGATACCCCCCTTTTTATAAAACCTGATCAAAACCTGATCAAAACCTGCTTCTTTAATTCTTTTCAAAAGATTATAAGTATTTCCTCCGCCAATATATACCGCATCAAAACCATTTAAATCCGTCTCTTTCTTGTTTTTTAAATATGTCCACATAGAAATGTCAACAAATTCATCTGTTAATTTTTCTGAAAGTGTTGAAGAAATCCAATCAAAACAACTCTCATAACCATTAACTGAAGGCTCAAGTGCTAATGGAATGTACACAATTCTTTTATGTTTTAAACACTTGATAAATTGGGTATCAATTTTTAAACTATCCTTCTCGTTTCCACCACCAGCCAAAAAAAGTCTAGTTTTCATTTCTAATAATTTAAATCAATAAGTAATTTATCTACTATTTGACTAGGAACACTAGTTCCATCTAGTCTTTGCAACAAAACATTTGTCGGTAAATTTATATCTAATCCAATATCGTGATAAGAATCTTTCATTTGATCAAGTAATAGCCTATTAAAATTTCTTGAATTTTCTTTTTTAATTCTTTCTAATGATTCTACCTCCAAAACTGATAAATTTATCCATTTTAACCAATATTTATAATTCTCTATAAATAAATCATCAAAATCTTTATGTCGTCCTTTAACTTCATCAACAAACCTTTTAGAAAACAACCTAAAACGATAACCATATTCCTTATTTGATGGTTTTAAATCACTTCCTGATAAAAGAGCTAATGTATTTGCAAAAGCCAATGCAGATAAACTAATCCCATCCTTCGGCCCCGAAGTAAAATTATCAAAATAAGAACCACCTTGTAATGCCCACTTAATTCTTTCTAAACCAAATCCAATATCACTAAAAGTAATATTCCCCCTTGTATTTTGTGGAACATTGTAATTAAAAGAAGCATCTCCAATTTCTAAACCGTTGTAATAAACAAAAATTTCAAAACCATCAAAAGATTTTAATCCCCAAGTCTTCTCAATAGACCTGTGACTAAAAGTAAATTCACTAGAGTCCATTCCTAAACTATAAAATATTTCTAACCATTTTTGGAAATAATCAAAGTGTTGCCTTGGTTTTACGTTCACTGCCTCAGTAGACACATTTACAAAACTAGTTGAACTTCCCTCAGATACACCATCTATATATTGTGTTCTTAAGACTGGTTGTGCTACAAATATAGGAACCGATATTAATTGATCCTCCCTGTGTATAATATTATCAATAATCTGAACCCCAGCAGAAACAAATAGGGTATTTCCATCTTTATTAACTATTGGCAACGGATCGACTGGTTTAAAACCTAAATGAGAAAAAATATCTTCTATTTGTAAACGATTATCTAATAAATTTAAATCTCTTAGTTCTGTAAACTTGTCCTTTTGTTCATCAAAGTCTAAATTCGATCTATTAGCACTTAAAGTAACATATCGATCGCCTTGTATATGAAGTTGATTTTCTCTTAAAAAACTCCCAAAACATTCCTGATATTCGCTTTTTAATTCAACTACTTCTTTTTCTGAATGAATTTCTTTTTTTATTTCACTCATAATCAATGATAATCTAATTAAATTTATATTATATTGACAAACAAAATATGATTAATACAATCAAAGTATATCATTATAGTTCATCAAATGATAAATATAGAATATGTTAAGGATAATTTTGAAGTGGCTCAACAAAGGCTCGCAAGAAAAGGATTTAATCTATCACATGATGTTGTCCAACCTAAGTTCTGAAAGAAATGAATTAGTCAAAGAAATTAGTAGTGATAGAGAGTCATCTAATCAACTTTGAGTAAGAATAAAACGGCTATAGTTGATAGCAGTTTAAATAATCACGAATTAGAAATTTTAAAAAAAGAGGTTAGGAAAAAAGGATTCAATTAGCCAAAAAGAAAATAATAAAAGAAATTTCAAGTTATTCAAATTATGAAGATTTCCAAGCGAGAAGAATGAATACTAAATTTATTAGAAATGAAACCGGTAAAAAAGAATTTGTGCACACAATTAATGGATCTGGCTTGGCAGTTGGAAGATCAATAATCGCTATTTTAGAACAATGCCAAAGAAAAGATGGATCAGTTGTTATTCCTGAAGTACTACATCCATATACAAAATTTAAAATAATCCAACCAGATGGTAAATTGTCTTATTAAAATTAAATCTAATAATTGTTTACTGTAGAGCCATTTTAAATAACCAAATCAGTAAGTTCGTAAATGGTTATAAGAACAGATTAATCCCGGACCCACAAGCTCCGCCAAAAGGTCAAAGTTCTATACGACTCATTTGGTAGTCAATTATTATCCAAACTATTGTTGTATATATTTAGTTCCAACATATTACCTTTGTTATAATTTCTCATGGCCAAAAAAATAATTATCGGAATTGTATTAGTGGTTATTGCTTTTGGCTTGTTTAAATTTTTTGACAAAAATAGCTCAACAAATTTAGAGCAACAAGTTTATTCCCAAACCATGGCCCTTTCCAAAGAATATCTTTCCCTTCGCCTCCAAACCAATAATGTTTTAGTCAACGCCAAAAATTATCTTAATTACGAATCATGGAACACCGAGATGACTGAAATTATCAAGGATTGGGAGAACTTGGAAAAGGAGTCACAAGAATTGAAAAATTCTACCGTTAAAACCGCCAATTCAGTAGTAATTAATTTAAATTTTATTCAAAGAGCTAATGCTTACTCTGCTAAAGAGATCTCAAATATTTATGACAAAGCCCCCCGCCTCAAAGGCATTGCCACCTTAGCCAATCATTTGGGTGTGGATGCCAAAAGAGCCCAGGTCATTTTAGATAAAGCCCAGGCTGAAATAAGTTCTGGTGTCTTTGTAGAAGAAGGAGATGCCTTTGAGACATTAGAACATACAGCTATAGTGGTCAAGGATAGTTGTAAGGTGACAGGTTTTGTCGGCGGAGTGGTTCTGACTGGCGGTGTTGCTGGACTGGCCACTGCCGGTACTTTGACCACAACCACAGTGGTTGTTGCCGGTGTTGACCTGGCGCTGGAGGTGACTGAAGATGGAGCTCAAATAGCTTTTGGAGATAAAAACAAAGTATCTTCCTTTGTAAAAGATGTCAGAACTGTTACTGAGCCAATTGCTAACGTGTTAACCATTACCAATATCCCCGGTAATCTTGGCAATATCTTCGGTAAATTTGATGCGGTTATGGTCGGACTAGAGCAATTTCGAGAATCAGCTCAAGAAGGGAAGGTTATTGGAGTAGATCTAACAAGTTTTGAATATCAAAAACCTTTTGAACGTATACGTCAAGCCAAGTATCCAAAAACAGTTACGGCTGCAGAAATGGAAATGGCTGAAGTCGAGACTTGGTTACAAAGCCTTAACAAGAAGCAAGAACCAATGACTCAAAAAGAAGTGGAAGATTTTTTAAGTAGTTCGACCATAAAATCTAATAAAAAGTCAGAGTCTCTTAAAGAAGATCCGGCTGACGAAAAATCATCTAAAAAATCTGATGACAGCAATGATGGTAGTATTGTAGATTCCGGGTGGAAAGGTACTTTAGTTAGCGTATCAGGAGGAAACGAACAAAAACAAAGCAAAGATCTTGATTTTATTTTAAATAAAGATGGTACGGTCAGTGGAGGAACTTTTAAAAAATGGAAACAGGAAGGAAACTCTATTAGAATGTTTGGAGAGGACGAAGCAGACGGGTATTATGAGTTTAATCTATCTGGAAATTCTCTGACTTTGTCAAAAATGATGATAGGCGGCGAGGCAATATTACCGGGTCAAGAATATATGGGTGGAATAGCTCCGTCAGGCGTTTTGTACAAAAAAACGGGTTCTAATAATGAAGAAAATAAAGAGACTTCTAAAAAGGGAATAATAAGTAAAAATGAATGGGACGCTTGGGGAGATGCTCAGAGTAGGTATAAAAAAGATTTAATAGAAAAATTTGGGACCGCTGATATAACCAAAACCAAAAGCGGAAAACAAATGTGGGTATATCACGATCTTGCTTATTATGATTCTGAAACGACATGTTCTCCTGTATATACTTTTTATGATACTGATCAGGTAGCAACAAGACGGTGTGAAACAACCGAAAATGTTGAGTCCATTATTAATCACTATTAATTGATCGTCTAAATTACTAAATAAGATTATAAGGATTAGTAAAAACAAGGCAGTAGTAGTGATTGAGTGTTATAGAAACGGATTAATCCCATATCTACTCTCTCTGCCCTTCCGGAAACGTTGTTATTACTTTGATGTTATTATTAAATTGTGAATAAAAAAGTTGTAATTATAATAGTCTCCATTGTGGCAGCTGTGGTTATCGGAATTGTTTTCTATTCTCATTTAATGAGACCTCCGGTAGAAGTTTCAGAAAAGTTAGAAAGCTTAGAAGATTCGGAGAGACAAAATACTGTTCTTATTGAAAATTTTTCATATTCCCCGCAAGAACTGACAATTTCTGCCGGGGAGACAGTGACTTGGACAAACAAAGATTCTGTAAAACACAATGTAGTTTCTAATAATGGAAGCGAATTATTTTCAGATCTACTTGGTTTAAATGAGACCTATTCGCACACTTTTAATCAGATAGGAGAATATTCCTATTACTGCACCCCTCATCCCTATATGACCGGTAAAATTGTTGTGCAATAAAAAAATGAAACGAAAAAATATTTTGGTTTATGTCGGAATAATTATAATAGCATTAACGGCGATATTTCTCTTTTTACCCAATCCTGTGAAAGAATCAGGAGTGATAAATTTAAAATTAATAGCAGATAATTTTGTCTCTCCCGTAAAATTAATTGAATCGCCCGACGATAGTAATAGATTGTTTGTAGCTGAACAGATCGGGGTGATTAAAATAATAAAAAACGGGGAGGTACTAGACGAACCATTTTTGGATTTGAGAGAAAAAATGGTTGAATTACGGGAAAGTTACGATGAGCGGGGACTTTTAGGAATCGCCTTCAGTCCTGATTTTAAAAATGACAAAAATTTTTATGTTTATTACAGCGTACCCTTAAGAAGGAATGCTCCGGACGGATGGAATCATACTAGCAGAATTTCAGAATTCAAAGTCTTAGATGATAATCCGGATAAAGTAGATTTAAAGTCAGAAAAAGTAATTTTAGAAATTGATGAGCCACAATTTAATCATAACGGCGGAGAAATAATTTTTGGAAGTGACGGTTATCTATACGTAGCTGTCGGTGACGGCGGCAATGCAGATGATTTTGGTTTAGGGCATTCTGAAACCGGAAATGCACAAGATCTATCCAACCTTTTGGGAAAAATTTTACGCCTTAAGGTAGACGGAGGAATTCCTTCAGACAATCCTTTTGTCGGGAAAACAGGAAGAGATGAAATTTATGCCTATGGATTCAGAAATCCGTTTAGGATGTCGTTTGACAAAGAAACGGGCAGGCTCTTTGTCGGTGATGTCGGACAGAATTTGTGGGAAGAAATTGACATTGTTGAGAAAGGAAAAAATTATGGATGGAATATTAAAGAAGGAACTTACTGTTTCAGCCATGAAAGTCCCGGTGAGTCTCCGACAGATTGTGCTAATGTCGGTTATGAAGGAGAAGAACTGATGGCGCCCATTTTAGAATATAACCATTCGGAAGGGATATCTGTCATTGGTGGCTTTATTTACAGAGGGACAGAAATTCCGGAGTGGTATGGAAAGTATATTTTTGGGGATTGGAGTAATAGTTTTGAGAGTGGTGGAGGAAAACTGTTAGTGGCAGAAGAAAAAGAAGGTAGATGGAATATAACTGAAACAATGAAACTTAATGCTTTTGTCATGGGCTTTGGTGAAGATAAAAAGGGAGAATTATATCTCCTAACATCGGACAAAGCTGGTCTTGGGAGCAATACGGGAAAGATATATAAAATCGTGAGGTAGAGGCCAGAAAAATTTATGTGCAAAAATCCAGACTTAATTGTTCCGCCTTCCCACCATAGTCCATTCTATAGCAGATAAGTCTTTTCTTAATGTATAATCCCATTATATGGATAAAAACAATAACTACACCCTTCTTCACATTATTGCTGATTATGCTCCATCAGGTATGGAATTTGGTGAAATTAATTCCAAGCTAATTTCTTATTTACAAAATCCTGAATCTGTTCATATACAAGAGACCTCAGTCCCTTCTTTAGATACTATTGCTGTCGGTTTTGTTACGGCTCAATATGCTCTTGCTCCTCAAAACAAAAGAGTCGTTATTTATGGTAATGCTGCCCCGAGGAGAAGATCTCAAAAAGCTCAAAAAAATAATGCCGATAACGGCATTAAATATGCCAAATTAAAAAATGGCGTTGAAATCATTAACGTTGATTCTGAATTTGCTTTTGGATTTATTAAAGATCAAATAGTTGAATTTAAGGAAATTAAGTCTCCTAATGCTGGATCTCAATTCCGTTCTCGAGATTTTTTCCCCGAGAGAGTCGCTAAAATCATTAATAATGATTATTCTGTTTTAGGAGATGATCTAAATATTAATCATATTCCCGATATTCCAAATAATTTAGTTTCTTGGGTCGATGGTTTTGGCAATATCAAAACCACCATGCGCCAATCCGATTTAACCCAGATGGGTTTAAAAAGCGGCGATAAAGTCAATGTCAGATTAAATGGAATCAATATGTCTGGCTTTGTTTCTATTGGCGGATTTGCTGTTGATTGTGGTGTTTTAGCCATTAATATTGGTTCGTCAGGGTATAACAATCCTTTCATTGAATTCTTCTTGCGAGTTCACAATACCAACGAAAAAAGTGCTTCCGCCATATTCGATTACCCCCTTGGAGGCGATAAATTTTCTATTCTTAAAATCTAAATTATTTTAACTTTGCTACGACAATTCTTCCGTCAGAGGTATACTTTCCGACTTTAAATTCCTCCGACTTATAGTAAGTTATTTTCCTAATCAATTTTGATTCTTTCAATAAATTCAAAACATATTTTCTTTCTTTATCTACTTCCGGATCAACTTTATGTGATAGTTGGTAAGTTAACTTAGTAAAGGCAAATCCAATATCTTCACTGGCTGCTCCTATCCAAGTAAATACCTTATCCGGTTTAATTCTTTGTTTTTTCCTCCAAAACTTTGCATCAAGAGGATCAATTTCTTTATCTACATTTATTGCCCAAAATCGAATGTGGTGTCGTTTTCTAGGGCTATTATTTACCGATTGTTGAAATCCGATATCTTGTTTTCTGCCAAATAAATATAAATTACTAAAAGGAGCGTTTGGGTATGGTTTGTTTACTAAAAATTTTCGAATCATCTTTTGTGAACTTCTTAAATCAAGTTTTTCTGCCTTACACCAACCAATCCTTTCAAACGTTTTTTCCAACTCTTCTTTTGTTCCTATCAAAATTATATTTACCGGATCCACATAAAAACCATCACTTGCCGTCGTAAACCGGGGGATTCGTCCTTTCCTGATTATCAATAAAACTATTCTAATTATTCTGGGCAAAATTACATATGCCGACAAATAATAAGTCAACAATAATGCCAGAAACAATGGTAAAGTTTGATCCAATCTATTAAATATCGGCCAAACAATAAGTAGGATTATTAATCCACCCATCACCAAACTAGACAATCTTTTCCCCCATCTTTTCAACCTTTCCATATCTATATTTTATCAGCTAAATTTCATTTACCAACTTCCACCACCACCGCCACCAAATCCACCTCCACTACTCCCGCCGCTAAATCCGCTTCCCCCTGACCAACTTGAATTCCCTGATGGAGTTGAAGTTAAATTTGTGGTCATCGAAGAGCTAAAACTATTTAAATCATGAGCAAAATTATTTATTACTAACCCTTCAAAATATTTTGGCGGCTCTACTCCTAAACTTTTCATCTCCTTAGCCAATTGATTAACTACTCCCAACGATATTGCTATTGGTAACATTTCTTCTAAAAACAAATTCTTTTCCATAATTTCTTCCCGCCACTTACCCTTGGCTAAATAATACTTCAGTCCTTCTATTTGTCGATATAAACTATACCCCCAAGCGGTTCTTCTGGGAACTTTGATTGCCAAAATCATACTTGGAATTACTCCCAAAATTGCCACTATCATCGGCCCAACATTGCCCGTAGTTTTCAAAAAAAATGAAACAATCAAAAATATCGTCAAAAAATTTAATATAAATACCACCCCGACCCACTTACCTTTGATTTTTTCCCAATTCCCGTCACTAACTCCTTTTTTCTCAAGTTCACTATAGATATCCGATCTTAACCGAGGTAATTTTTTATAAAATTTATTTTTTAAATCGGAAATTTCAATTTGATTATTATTTTCAAACAAGCTATCCAACAAATCAGTTTGAAATTTGTTTAATTTCTCGCTGGCTTTATTTAACTTAATCAGTTCATATTCCGTACTTTTAATCCCTAATATTTTTTTCTTTTCTATTTTTTTAATTTTTAAAAAACCCAATCTTGCCAATTCTATAATTTCCGACACCACATCATGAATATCGATTTTTTGATCTACAATTGTACCAATTTCTGCCGGAGTTAAACTTTTAATTGGCGAATACACTAATGGTAAATGAGGTCTATCAAAAGGATTAACATTTTTCTCTTTACCATCTTCTTGTTTTGTATAAATATTATCCGATAAATATTGTTTATCCCGTCCCTTTTTTAACCACACCCAAACCATCAAAAAAGTTGGTATCACTGCTAATAAATAACCCCAATTTCCTTTTATTAAATTTTTTGTTTTTATCAATATTCCTGGTGTTTTCAACTGATTATTTTTGTCAATTTGAACTACTACCGTTAACTTACCATTCGTTTTAAAATCAGCCTGATTTTTACTAAAACTATTTTTGCAGCCAAAACACTCTATTTCAGTAATTTCCCCAAAATTTGAAATTACCTTAGCTGTAGATTTTTCTATCGGCACTTCCCATTCACCCCCAGTCACATTCCAATAAATTTCTGGTCCATTACCATAATCCAACACTACTTGGTCAACCTGATATTCAATTATATATTCCTTTTTACCAATTACTGTATTATCAGCATTACCAATTTTTATTTTTTTACTTTTATTGTAATTACTTACCGTATAATCCACCCCCAAGCCTTTTTCATCTGTTACCCTTAATATCTTCAAATCAGCCTTTATGGTTTTACCTCCATGAGTATAAATATAAGGAATTATTCTATATATTCCATGTTTTGCCGTCAAAAAATCAGTTTCAATTTTTTCTTTAATCGTCAAACTATAATCCTGATTTAAATTAATTTCTGATTCAAAATTATTAATTTCATATTCAGCCGCCATCACACTTTTGTTTCCCATTAACAAACTTATCCCAACCACAAACACCAACCCCAAAATTATTTTTCTTATTTTCCCCCAAAATATCATCAGATAATTATATCTTTTTTATTAATTTAATTTTAAAAACAAATACTCCTTAAATCAGATAGACTTATTTACTCACCACGTCTCGTACCAAAAATCCCTCCTTTGCGGAATACTGTAATCCCAAAATAGTCGCCAGTAACTTGTACCGTTCAAAAGCTATTTGACTATTAGCCTCAATTAATCCCTCTATCATTTCAAATTGTGGCATCCATATTCTTTTGAAGCGGCACAATCCACCTTCCGTTAAAATTTTGATTTGATCAGCAAAAAAATTAGGCAAACGCATTTCATTGTTTAATCTATATCCGGCTTCTCCTCTTGCACCTTGGAATTGAATTATTCCTAAATTCTCAGTTTCTGTATCTAAACTTAACAATGACCCTTCTTTCTTTTTATATCTTAAAACTAAAGTTGAATCACCGTTTATTGCTGTTTTTAAAATATTTCTCTCATCTCCACATAAAACCAACAAGTCAACCCTATCTAAAGTTAAATTACTATCTCTCCTTAAAAATTGCTCAAAATAAGTAGTAGGTAATTGCTGAGTCAATGAATTTTTAATCAATTCTGGTGCCATAATCAAATTATGGCCATTTTACCATATTATTTTATTTAGATAAATGTTAAAATCTATCCATGATTTTGGCCAAAAATTTATTCTATTCTTACGGCAATAACTTCATCTTTAAAGATGCTAGTTTTTTTGTGGCCAAAAATACCAAGGTTGGCTTAGTTGGCGCTAATGGTTCTGGCAAATCAACTTTGTTTAAGCTGCTTACCAAAGAAGATTTTCCCGAAGACGGCAAACTCGATATTAGTGGTCAAGTTATGTCTGTCCCTCAGGAAGTCAAACGTGACGACAAAATGGAACATGCCGCTTCTGTTCGAGACTATCTCGATTCCAAAAATATTCACGAGGATTATGAAATGTTAAAAATTTTAGCCAAGTTAGAGTTACCTCAATTATTACTTGACGGTGCCCCTCAACATCTTAGTGGTGGTCAAAAAACCAAATTAGCTATTGCCCGTGCCTTATTAGCCCAACCCGATATTTTATTGCTCGATGAACCCACCAATTTTTTAGACGCCGCCGGCAAAGCTTGGATGATGAATTTCTTGAGTCGTTATCCCAAAACCTTAATTATTATTTCTCATGATCTGGCTCTGCTTGATAAAAATATCGACAAAATTCTGGAAATAAACTCTCAAACCAAACAAATCGAAGAATACCATGGTAATTATTCTTTTTATGTCAAACTCAAAAGTGAACGTGAAGAAGTTTTAGTTCATCAAATTCATATACAGGAACATCGTATTGTCGAAATGAAAAAAGGTTTACTCAAAATTTCTGGCAATCGTTCCGAAAAAGGTGTTCGTCAAAAACTTAATTTAGCTAAAAGAATCGAAAAACTCGTTGAAGCCTTACCGGCCATGCCACCAGAAACAAAAAAAATAAAAATGAAATTACCTGATCCTGCCTGGATAGGGGAAGTTCCTCTTATAGCTATTGGACTCTCTAAGTCATTTGGTGATAAAAAAGTATTAGATAATATTGATTTTGACATCAAAAGGGGAGAGCGAATTGCCCTGATTGGTCAAAATGGCGCCGGAAAAAGTACTTTAATCAAAATCGTTATGGGGATAATTTTACCTGATAGTGGTGAAATTCTTAAAGATGAACGCTTAAACATTGGCTATTATTCCCAAGAATTCGAAACTTTTGATTTTAATAAAACTTTGCTTGAAACTGTTAAAGATAAATGTCAGATGGATGAAAAATCACTTCGTTCTCTTTTGGGAAGATTTCTCTTTTCCGGTGATAAAGTTTTTCAAAAAGTTACCTCACTTTCTGGCGGTGAAAAAACTCGTCTTTCCATTGCCACTCTTTTGGCCAAAAATTATAATCTTTTAATTCTTGATGAACCCACCACCTATCTTGATGTCTTATCCCAAAGATTAATTCTTGAAGCCCTCAAATCCTATCAGGGTGCCATGATTATTGTTAGCCATACGCCGGAATTTATTACTGAACTTAAACCGTCCCGTTGCTTTCTTTTACCCGAAAACAAAATGGAATTATGTCGGTATCATTAACTATGAATCTTAATTCTGTAAAAACTATCGCTATTATCGGTCTCTCAGATAAATCTGATCGTCCTAGCTTTCAAGTTGCTCAATATTTGATTAATCAAGGGTACAAAATTATTCCCATTAATCCAAATATATCAGAAGTTTTTGGAGAAAAATCATATCCAAATATCTCTTCTGTTCCCCCGGAGATTAGAATTGATATCATTGATGTTTTTCGTAAATCAGAAGAAATAGTTACCGTAGTCCTGGAAATTATTAATTCCGGCCATCGATCTCTAATTTGGCTTCAGGAAGGGATTAATAACCAAGAGGCTGTCAATTTAGCCAAATCGCACGGTTTTGAAATTACCTCAGGTATCTGCTTAATGAAATTTCACCAACAAAATTCTAGACAGTAATTTTCTTTCTCAAAGAGATTACCAAAAACGTAGTTATTATCAATAATACTACTCCAAGCGATAACCAATCACTTATCCCGGTATCAGCAATTCTTGGCCAAAACGCTTCCAGTCCAATTATTTTAAAATAATTTAAATGTTTAATGTCACTGTCTTTTATTGTCGAAAAAATCAACACACAGTTGTGAGCTAAAGCCGAAAATAAAAAGAAATTTAAAATACTTTTTAATATTTTTTTAGACATAAATCATTATATCTTACCTCTTTCTGCCAAACAGACCAAAAACACTTTATCATTTTTTCGTACCCTTTGTTTTGTCTTAAAAGTTAAAATGTTTTTATCTATTTTAATCCCAAAAAATTTATCACGATAAACCCCAGTGCTTGGTCCAATTATCACATATTCGTCTCCATTATTTACTCTATCATTTTTGTTCAATTTAATTTCCGCCACATTTATTTTTTGATAAAAATGTTCAATAGACCCCAAGAGTGTTTTTGTTTCTGTAGCCAAATTATTTTCACCTTTAGCCCACTCATCAGTCGATCGGCCCATATAAAACCCACTGCTAAACCCTCGATTAAAAACAGTTTTTAAATCAATTAATAATTCTTCTTTTTCTTTTTTACCAAAATTATTTCCTTCAATTAATCTCAAAGCTTTTTTATAAACCCTTACTACCTTGTCTACATAATCCGCGCTTCTGGCCCGTCCTTCAATTTTAATCGTTTTAATTTCTGTCTCGACTAATTTATCTAGAAGTCCGATAGTACATAAGTCCGATCGGCTCATTACCCAGTCATTATCCAGTACCAATTCTTTTCCCGTGTCTTTATCTTTTACTTCATATTTTCGCCTGCATACCTGTACACATTTACCTCTATTGGCCGACAAATTGTAGTGGTACAAACTCATTTGACACCTGCCCGACATGGCTACACACATGGCTCCGTGACCAAACACTTCTATTTCTATTAATTTTCCTTTTGGCCCCACAATTTTTTCTTGCTTAATTACTTCAATTATTTTTTTTACTTGTTTCAAATTTAATTCTCGGGCTAACACAATTCTATCCACCCACTTACTTAGTATTTCCACTGTCTCTAAGTTTGATACCGACATCTGAGTCGAAGCGCACACCTCAATTCCTTGCAAATTTGCTTCTTTAATTACTGCCAAATCAGCCGCAATTATTCCATCAACCCCTGCTTTTTTTATTTGCTTCAAAAGTTTTTTAATCTTTTCAATTTCTTCATCATAAACTATCGTATTCAGTGTTATCCAAGTTCTAATTCTTTTTTCCTGACACAATTTGGCAATTTTTGGCAAATCAGTAACTTCAAAATTATTGGCACCATTCGCTCTCATATTTAATTCACCGATACCAAAATAGACCTCATCGGCTCCGGCCTTTATTGCCGCCATTAAACTTTCAAAATTCCCCGCTGGTGCTAGTATATTTACCTTATTCATAGTTATTTTCTCCCTGCTCCGTCAAGGTCCATAGATACCCCGGAGAGGGTAGAAGGGACGGGGAAGGGTTTAAACAATCAAAGATTCTCCTGTCATTTCCATCGGTTTTTCAACTCCCATTATCTCTAGTATCGTTGGGGCTACATCTTTCAGTCCGCCATCTTTGATTTCAGTCTCCAATCCCACAAAAGAAAACTTCACCGGATTAAATCCGTGAGATACATCTACTTCGCCATTTTCATAAAGCATATGTTCGGCATTGCCGTGATCTGCCCCCACAATTACTACATAGTCATTTTCCAGTCCCTTATCCACAATTTTACCCACCTCTTGATCAACTACTTCACACGCCTTTTTAACTGCCTCAAATTTCCCACTATGACCCACCAAATCAGCATTGGCAAAATTTACTAAGATAAAATCATAATTACCAATATTTTCCATTACTTTTTCTCCCACTTCCGGAGCTGACATTTCCGGTTGTAAGTCATAAGAGGGGACTTTTGGGCTTGGTACCATTATTCTATCTTCACCCTGATATTCAGTTTCCAATTGTGAATTAAAAAAGAAAGTTACATGAGCATATTTTTCTGTCTCGGCAATTTTTACTTGTGATTTATTATTTTTTGACAAAACTTCAGCCAAATTATTCACCACATTTTCTGGTAAAAAAGCTACTGGTAAATCCCAAGACTCATCATATCTTCCCATACATATCCAGGTTAGATCTAAATTCTTTTGAAACTCTACCGGACATAAAGTTTGTCGCGTCATCATTGCTGTAATTTGTCGTGATCTGTCAGTCCTAAAGTTAAACCAAACAAACGAATCACCTGATTTTAATAATCCATCTTTATTAATTAATGTTGGCTGAACATAATAGTCAGTCGCATCACCTCGTTCATAAGCCTTATTGATCGCTTCCATCGCATCATTTGCTTCAAACCCTTCACCATCAATCCACAAATCAGCCGCCAATGCGGTTCTTTCCCAATTAGTATCTCGATCCATAGAATAATATCTTCCGGAAACCGTACTAACTTCTCCTACTCCGATTTCTTTTATTTTTTCATTCAGTTTTTCAACATAACCTAGTGCTGATTTTTCTGGCACATCCCGACCATCCAGAACTAAATGAATAAAAACTTTACTCAAATTATTATCTTTAGCCAATTTCAGTAAAGCATATAAATGCTTTACATCTGAATGGACTCCCGCATCAGAAAAAAGTCCGGCCAAATGCAGTGCTGTATTATCTTTTTTACAATTTTCTATGGCTTTTAATAATGCTGGATTGGTAAAAAACCCGCCATCTTTAATCGCATTATTAATCATTTCCTGTGGTTGCCAAACAATTCTTCCTGCTCCTATGGTTAAATGACCCACCTCACTTCCACCTTGTGATCCTGCCGGATTACCCACATCTTGACCGGTACATTTTAATAGAGCACTTGGATATTCCTTTAAATATTTATCCGCATTTGGAGTATTAGCCTCCATTATGGCGTTACCATAAGGATTAGTTGAATAACCCCAACCATCTCGCACTATTAAAATTACTTTTTTATTTTTCATATTTTTCTGACAAACTGATTAACTGACAAGCTGACAGACTGAATTAAAAGCTACGCTTTTAATTCTTCCTCAATTCTCATCAATCGATTATATTTACAGACTCTTTCTCCTCGAGTTGGGCCTACTTTTATATAAGCCGAGTTGACTGCTACTGCCAAATCTACTAAGAAAGTATCGTTGGTTTCACCGCCACCGCGATGCGAAGGCATAGTCATTAGTCCATGTTGATTGGCCAATAAACAACAATCCACAGTTTCAGTCAAAGTTCCCGCTTGATTAAGTTTAATCAAAATTGCAGTTGCCGCTTTCATATCGATGGCTTTTTGCCAAAGTGCGGTGTTGGTTACGGTCAAATCATCAGCGATTAATGGAAATTTCCCTCCAATAGCTTCCACCATTTTTGGCCAATTATCCCAATCAAATTCTGACAACATATCTTCCATAGTGGCAATTTTATATTTCTCAATCCATGGTTTGTAATAGGCAATCAATTCTTCCGAAGTTAATTCTTTGCCCTCCAATTTTAAAGTATATTTTTTAGTTTCTTCACTGTAAAACTCACTTGCCGCCGCATCAATTCCCACTCCGGCATCTACTCCGGGTGTATACCCGGCATTAATTATTGCCTGAGTTAAATATTCCATTGGTTTTTCATTTGACGAAATCCCGTTCGGAGCAAAAGCTCCTTCATTGCCTACATTAGTCGATAGTTTTTCTGCTTTCAAAATATTTTTTAACGCACCATAAATTTCCATTTCCATTCGCACATTTTCCGCCGCCGTTTTATCTCCCATCGCTCCCACCATAAATTCCTGCAGATCAGTCGTTTCATCAGCGTGTTTACCACCTTCAATCATCACAATCATCGGCTTTGGTAACTTCCAACCGATATCGCCAATTCCATAAGTCTTTCGCAAGTATTTATAAAGCGGCATTTTTTCTTCTGCTGCTTGGGCTCTACATACTGCCAAACTTACTCCCAACATCGCATTTCCCCCCAACACTGCCTTATTAATGGTTCCATCAGTTTCAATCATTTTATTATCAATAGCTCTTTGATCAGCCGCTTCCATTCCCAACAAAATCTCTTTTATTTTGCTATTAATATTGGCAATAGCATTCAACATTCCTTTGCCGTTATAGCGGGTTTTATCCCCATCAAGCAAAACCGTTGCTTCTTTTGACCCGGCACTAGCTCCATAACTAACTGAGGCTTCTCCAATAGCCCCGCTTTCCAAAGTTACTGTTACCTCCAAACTTGGAGCTCCACCACTAGCTAATATTTCTCGAGCAAAGATGTTTTGTATTTTTGACATAAAACTTAAAATTGTTAACTTTTAATTACACTCAATTATAACCCAAAGGTATTTACTTATTCACAATGTAATGCAGTTGGATTATGTCATCAGATAATTTATTTATTTTTTTTAATTTTAAATTTAAATCAAAATTTTCTGGACAAAATAATGGTAATCCCTTACCAATAATTACTGCCTCTATATTCAAAATAACTTCATCAATTAAATTTTCTGTAGCAAAAGAACTGTTCAAACTTGAACCACCGGTTAAAATTACTTCTTTAAAGCCCTGACTGTCTAATTTTTTTATTGCTTCTTCTGGTGATTTAGCTAATTCACAATTTTCCTCAATTTTAAAATCACTATCTCGGGTAATAACTATCTTTTTTACATTTCTGATTTTATCAAAGGCATCTTTTCCATAAGTTCTCATTGTTTCATGAGTTCTTCTTCCCCAGATAGCACTTCCTGTTTGATTTGCTAGTTTCACAAAAGTTTCATAATTTTCTTCTGATAAAAAATCCTCATCTCGGTTTTCTCTGGCAATAAAACCGTTAATAGACATAGACATAAATAAAATTACTTTCATATTTTGATACTTTTCTCATTTCTAAACATTTTTCCATGTCCCGGAATTATCCAATCAGCCATCCCCAAAATCTTTTTTCGACTTTCCTTTAACATTTTTTCATCTTTTACGTAAGGATCCTCTAAATTAATTAAATTTTCAAAATCCTTTTTTGGTTCCCCACCCTCAACCCACCAAAAAATATCTCCAGCGATTATCACTTTTCCCAAATCAACAGTCTCCACCGCCACCGAACAATGGAACGGATCATGCCCCGGAGTTTGGATAATTTCAATTCCTTCACCCAGCATTCCTTTATCTTGTCTTTTTATTATCCCATTTTGCAAATATTGGTCACTATTATCTAAAAATATTGCTTTTTCAAACATTCCTGCCAATAGGGAATGGTCCATATGATAATGGGTTAATAACACCATATCAATATCTTCAATTTTTAAATTTTCTTTTTCTAATGCTTTTAATAAATTTTCTCGATTAAAACCCGGATCTACAATAATTTTATGTTTTTCATTTTCAATCAAAACCACCGATGGTGATACCTCTTCATAATCATCATAAACTTTTGCGTAACCTTCAATCAGAACTTTTATTTTATTCATATTAATTTAAACCTCTAATTCCATAAAATCACTTCCCATTATTACTTCTCCAGTATATTTTTCTTTAATTTCTGCCACTAAATCAATATTTGATGTTGCCGGATAAAAATGAGTTAAAACTACTTTTTTAACTTGTGATTTTTGAGATATTTCTCCAATATCATAAGTATCCATGTGAGCCAAATTACCTTTTCCTTTTGAACAAGAAGCATCACAGATAAATAAGTCTGTTATTTCAGTCGCTTTTTCTAAACCTTCACATTTAACACTATCACCTGAAAAGACAACTGATTTATCATCAGATTCAAATTTCAAAGCATAAGCTTTTGCTTTTTTACCAAATGCCGTATGGTCAACTTCAAATGGTTTTACTTTTATATTTCCTAAATCTATCAAATTTTGATATTCCTTGTATTCAATCTTTGAATAATTATCAAAAGCAGGTAATTCATAAACATCAGATAATTTTTTTGTAAATTCTACAATTCCTTTTGGTCCATATATTATTGGTGTTTTGTATTCCTTACCATCAAACTCTTTTAATCGTAAATTCATTTGAAGGGCAAACAAATCAGATGTATGGTCGGCGTGAAAATGAGTGACAAAAATATAATCTAAATCATCCGGTTTTATCCCTAATTCTGATAAACGAATTAAAGTCCCAGGACCGCAATCAATCAAGATTTTTTTATTATCCACTTCCAACAAATACGCCGGTCCCGATCTAACTTTATTAACATAAAATGTTCCTGTTCCTAAAATTATTATCTTCATACTAAAATTTTACCATCCCTCTAAATCTCGCCGTTCAACACCGAATCTATCAACGCCATTCTTAAATACAATCCATTTTCTGCCTGTTGAAAATAATAAGCCCGCGGATCACTATCCACTTCCACTGCAATTTCATCCACCCTAGGTAACGGGTGCATAATTATGGCATCAGCTGGAATTATTTTTAATTTACTTCCATCAATCACATATTTCGTTCCCACTTCTTCCGGATGTTCCATTCTTTCTTTTTGAATTCTAGTCCAATAAATCACATTAGATTCCCTCAAGGCCAAATCCACATCATCAGTTTCCCTAAATTCTGTTCCGTTTTGCCTTAACTTTTCTTTAACATCTTCGCTCACCATCAGCTGACTAGACGACACAAAATTAATTTTATTCCCCTCATAGGTTGACAATAAATCAGCCAAAGATCTTACCGTTCTGCCATTAGCCAAATCTCCGCCGATAGTTACTGTTAAATTGTTTAGTCTGCCGAATTTTTCCCAAATAGTAAAAACATCCAACAATGCTTGAGTCGGATGTTCACCTTTACCGTCACCGCCACTGATTATTGGGATTTTACTTATCTTAGCCGCTCTTGCCAATGATCCAGTCTCGTTATGCCTCATCACCACTAAATCAAAATTATAAAGATTTACAATTTTAATTGTATCTTCCAACGTCTCACCTTTTACCGTCGAAGAATTTTTAGCATCTTCTGTCGTCACTACTCCCATTCCCAATCTTCGGGCTGCTAATTCAAAACTGATTCTGGTTCTGGTCGATGGTTCAAAGAAAAACGAACACAACTGTTTTCCGTATTGCAATTGGAATAACTCATCTCTCCCTTCTTTTGTTTGATACTTTTGCTTAAAATCAGAAACTTTAATAAATAACTTATCCAATGTCTCTTTACTAAACTGATCTACCGATAAAACATTCATTAGCTAATTTAATTTTTTCTATCTTATCTCTTTTATCAAACGTCGTCAATGTATCACTTTTTTAACCAACTGTTTAATCTTAATATCCTTATATTTACCCCATAAATCAAACAAATTAAACTTATTCTTCATCCACAAATCCGCATATCCAGTTTTATTTTTCTTACAAATTTCATCAATCTTTTTTTGGCTTAAGTTTTTATAAATATATAACCATTCATCTATCCACCAGATTTTAGAATAAATATTTCTCAAAAAATTCATCATCTTTTTTCCATTTAACTGTGCCTGTTTGTAACTGTCAGGGGAATATTCCAAAAACAGCATTGGTTTATCTCTTTCAATTATTTTCTTTGCCCCATTAATTACTTCCGGCTCCCATCCCTGGGTATCAATTTTCATCAAATCAATTTTTATATTTTTTAAATAATCATCTAGTTTTATTATTTCTACTTCTTCTTTGGTTTTAAGACTTCCTCCTTTTTTAAGGGAGGATGTCGAGCTTGACGAGACAGGAGGGTTTTGTATTTTTTTGACATTAGATATTAGAAATTGGTCATTATATAGCTTGTGATCTCCCAAATTTTCTTCCGATTTATACAAAATTTTTATTCCACTCTTACTTCCTGCCGCCGCATTTATCGCCACTACATTTTCTAAATTATTTTCTCTAATGTTTTTAATCAAAATTTCAAAGTTAGTTTTATCCGGTTCAAAAGCATAAACCTTTCCACCTTTTCCAACTTTATCAGCTAATAATATAGTGTAATAACCAATATTTGCTCCCACATCCACCACTATGTCTCCACCTCTAACTTGTCTCAAAATTAGTTTTGTTTCATATGGTTCATATTTTTCCAAAGCAATCCGTTGTCCAATATATCGGTCATTTTCCAAATAGAAAAATTTATATTTCCCAAAAACCTTAACTTTCTTAAACCCCATATCTAAAGTATTTTAACA
>CAZWUG010000009.1:0-23100 GCA_964637525.1 uncultured Gammaproteobacteria bacterium
TTTAGTTAACTAAAAATCCCCCGATAAACGGGGGATTTTTTTAGTCTTAAATTGTCTAATAGGTTATTTAAGTTCAATCGCGCCAGTGGGCGGATTTCGTTGAAATATTATTTCAACTCTACTTGGGCACCAGCAGCTTCGAGCTTGGTTTTAGCGTCAGCGGCAGCGTCTTTTTTCATAGTACCGAGAGAAGCGGGGGCAGCATCGACCATATCTTTAGCTTCTTTCAAACCTAATTCCGGTTTGAATTCGCGAACAACTTTGATAACGGCGATTTTGTTGGCGCCACCGGAAGTGATGACCACATCAAATTCACTTTTTTCTTCAGCAGCAGGAGCAGCAGCGCCGGTAGCGGCGGCGGCGGCAGCTACAGGAGCAGCAGCGACAGCTTTGACATCGAATTTTTCTTCGATACCTTTAACGAGTTCGGACAATTCTAAAACTGAAAGTTCAGAAATAGAATCTAATATTTTTTGCAATTTTGCAGAGAGTTCCATATTTATAATTTTTTTAATTAATAATTAATTATGATTTAATTTCCAAGATACAAATTTCAAGTGTTCCAAACAATACTGTTTGTTTCTTGTTTTTTGGTTATTGGTTATTTTTATCAGCAACGGCTTTAAGAGCTAAAGCGAGTTGAGTTTGGTTATATTTCAAACCATAGGCAAGACGTTGTAAAGGATTGACTAATCCACCAAGAAGTTGAGCGAAGAGCGTTGACTTGGAGGGGAGAGAGATGAAGGTTTTAAGTTCATCAAATCCGAGAAGTTTTTTGTCGTAGATACCGTATTTGAAGGTAATGAAATCATGATTTTGGTTGACTTTGTCAATTTCTTTGAGCGGATTGACTTCATCTTCATTGCAGAAAGTGATGGCGGTTGGGCCAGTCAAAGTTTCAGGGAGGGTGATGCCTAAGTTGGCTAAGGCGCGGGAAATGAGGCTGTTTTTGACAACTTCAATGTGACCGCCATTAGCTCGGACGTTGTCGCGGAGAGCGGAAACGTCGGCAGCATTGAGGCCCTGATACTGAATCAAAGCAGAAGATTTAGCCCTTTCAAATTTGCTGGTGATATCAGCGACTTGATCGATTTTGGCTTGATTTGGCATTTATTAGTTAATTAGTAATTAGCTTTTTAGCTTTTAGTAAAACTAAAAAACCTCGCCGGAGAAGCGAGGTGAATTTATTATTCTTGAATCTAGAATCTAATATCTTGGATCCAGATTACGCCTCGGCGGGAATTACTAGTTTTTTGGACTAAACCGGCTGTCTTCGGTTAGATGAAAGATTATAACAGAAAATAATTTAAAAAACAGTGGATAACTAAGAGGGTTTATAAATTATGGTTTTTTAAAAAAGTATAAAGATTTTTTTCTTCGGGAAAATATTTTATTGTTTGGACTCCTATGTCGGTTAATCTTTGTTGTGTAATAGTTGATTGTAAATTGAGAAAAATTTTGTGAGTGATAATATATAAATTTTTGCCTTCTAGTTGACCGTAATAATCAAACGGACTTTTTCCGGTTTCTTTAACAATTCTTTGTTGTAGTGACATCCCAAATATATATGAAAAATATCCCGTTATTTGTTCAGATAATTCAACATCCTGGAAATAATCAGATAGGGTGAGTAACCCACCTGATAAGCAACGGTAATTATCATGACCTCTGGACATTAAATATTGGGTAATTTTAGGGCTGGATGACTCTCCTTCTATGCAAGCAATTACAGTGTCGGTGTGGCTGTTTATATTAAAGATTTCTGTAGGTTTGGTAGTTTCTAGATTACGGTTAGTTAGTGTCTCTGTCATTTTTAAAATTTAAGATTTTTAACTTGAATATTTTTTGGAAAAAGGAAATGGATGCTGCTGCGGACGGAAAAAAATGACACTATTGTGTCCACAGCAGCATCCAAAATGCTAGGGTTTACCTGGTTTTGCATCGTTTAGAGATGACGGTTTTTTTACGGCGTGTTCGCCGATCTTCCTTTACTTTCCGTCGTTTTTTTTGAGCCCTTAAGGGGTTCTTTTTTCGGTCTGACACACTACTGCCTCCTAACGGCGACCAAAGTTGCCGTTACCAAACGTGGCCGGCGGTAGGGTCCGGTTTGTGTGATGGTCGGCATCGGTGTTGTCCCGCATGGGATGGTATTGTGGGGTTTGTTGTCGTTGCTCCCGCGCCTGCGGAACTTTTTCCCTTTGGACATTGTTTTTGCCTCCTTTTATTTTTACCGGCCTTTTCGGTCGGTAATTTCAATATCATAAAAGAAAATAATTTATCAATTTATAATTGATATTATTTTCAATTCACTTCACTGAGGAAAATTTCAGATAAACCTTTAAGGTGCAGTGTTACAAAAATAACACTATATTTTTTAAAATAAAAAAAAGTTAAACTGCGTTTAATTTTTAGATTAAATAGTTTGTTTTTTAAATTAAAAATATTAAAGGAATTTTATCATTAATTTGGCTTTAAATCTATATACTATAGGGTAATTTGAGAGAGAACGAGGGCGGGATACACACTATGAGAAGATTGTGCGTGTGTACCCCACCGAGAAAAGAAAGGTTTGAGTTTGGTGGTTGGTTGGAATTATTTTAGTTTTATATAAATTGTTTTAAGTTAAAATAAGACAGTAATGAAAATTTTGAAAATAATTGGGGTGTTTATTTTGTTTTTTGGGGTGGGATTTGGCTTGGAAAGATTTTTAAATAAAAACAGCGAATGGTTGTCACCATTGGGGTCGAGTTCGCTAAAGCTTGGTCAGACTCAAGAAAAAGTTAAAGAAAAAAATGTTGGATATTTGGCACAATATAATTTTGAAAATTTAAGAAAGAGGGAAAGTAAAGCGTCGAAAATTAAAATTGTGGGGGAAAGTACGGTGTTGGATGAGGCGAGGAAAAACGTGCTGAAAGCTTATAAAAAAGAGGGAATGGTAAAAGAAGATAATTTTAAAAGTTATGAAATTACTTTTACTAGTAGCGGAAAGACGATAAGTGGGATGATGAACGTTCCAATGACGCCAATGAGTAATAAAATGTCGGCTATTATTATGATTCGGGGTTTTGCTGAATCGACGGGATATTTTGTAGGTTCCGGCAGTTGGAAGGCAGCTGATGAATTGGCCAGGAACGGGTTGGTAACTATTAGCTTGGATTTTTTGGGTTACGGCTTATCGGATGGAGAATCACAAGATATTTTGGAGGCCAGGTTTGAAAAACCGGTGAGTGTGTTGGACTTAATTGAATCAGTTAAAGCTTTGGATTATGTGGATGGTGAAAAAATCGGGATTTGGGCTCATAGTAATGGAGGACAAATTGCCATATCGGTTTTGGAAATAACCGGACAAAATTATCCGACGGTGTTGTGGGCACCGATGACTAACCCGTTTCCTCAAAGTGTGTTGGAGACAATGGATGATAGTGAAAATGGGAAAATTGTGAAACAAAAAATTGCTGATTTTGAAAAAGAGTATGACAGTAAACTTTACTCAATTGATAATTTTTATGAATGGATAGAGGCGCCAATACTGATTCATCAAGGAACTGCGGATGTGTGGTGTAAAGTTAGTTGGCAAAAAGATTTACAGAATAAATTAAAAAAAATGGGTAAGGAAGTAAGGTTGGATGTCCGACAAGACAATGATCATAATTTAAAGCAATCTTGGGATGAGGTAATAAAGATGGATGTGGAGTTTTTTAGGGAAAAATTTGGAATGTGAAACCCACTCTTTTTGTAAACTCAAAGACCTCCCTTAAAAAGGGAGGCTATTTAGTAAGTGAAAGTTGCCATTTTTAAGGCGAAGTCCCACGACAGCGGAAGAAATGTCCCGACTTGTCGGGACAAAGGGTTTTGAATATAGTACAATAAGGCATGCAGGTGTATTTTATTGCTTCGTCCCGATTGGTAGATAAAAATAAGGATGTTTATGCACAGATGTACAAAACAATTGCGGCAGAGCATAAAATGGTAAGCGATAAAGTGTGGAAATGGATAAAAGGTGGAGTGAGTGATTTAAGAAAAGGCGATGAACATGCCAAAAGAGAAAATTATAATGAATCTTTAAAGTGTATTAATAAAGCGGATATTGTGGTGATGGAAATTTCGGGGCATAGTATGTCGATGGGTTATCTTTTAAGTAAGGCTTTGGAAATTAATAAACCGGTGGTGGCGTTGTATCGAGAAGAAGATATGGAGCCGGTATTTATTGCCGGGATAAATGATCCAAAATTAATTTTAGTAAAATACACTCCGACTAATGTAGAGAAAATACTTTTAGAGTCGATGAAAAAGGCTAAAGGGTTGATTGATGTAAGATTTAATTTTTTTGTATCACCAAAAATTTTGACTTATTTAGATTGGGTAGGGCAAAAAAGAATGATTCCAAAATCAGTGTTTTTGAGAAATCTGATTGAGAGAGAAATGAAGAAAGAAAGAGAATTTAAAGGGTAAATAAATAATTAAAGAAGTAATTTTTGAATTGGGTACTTGAGTGATAAAATAGTTCTATGGATAAAATAAGGGTCGTAGTGGTTTTTGGGAGTAGAAGTGTCGAACACGAAGTGTCGGTGGTGACGGCGATGCAAATTTTGGCTAATTTAGATCAGAAAAAATATGAAATTATTCCGGTTTATATTGACAAACAAGGAAGGTGGTGGAGCGGTAAATCGCTTAGGAAAATTGAAAATTATAAAAATTTAGAATTAAAAAACAAGGTTGGATTAGGGCAATATAAACTTTCGGGTGAAGTGGGGGATAAGAGATTGATTCCAGTAGGAATTTTAAAAAGGCCGATTGATTTTGACATAATTTTGACAGCGGTGCATGGAACTTATGGTGAAGATGGCACATTGCAAGGGCTATTGGAAATGGCGAGTGTCCCGTATACCGGGTGTGGAGTGACGGCAGCGGCAATAGGGATGGATAAAGTATTACAAAAAGCGGTATATGAAAAAGTGGGTTTGCCAGTGGTGAATTACGAATGGTTTTTGTCAAAAGAATACATGAAAAATAAAAAAGAAATTATTGAAAGACTAGAAAAAAATATTGGTTATCCAATGTGTGTTAAACCAGCTAATTTAGGGTCAAGCGTGGGTATAAATATGGCTCACAATAAAAAAGAATTAGAGTGGTCAATTGATGTGGCCAAAGAATTTGATACTAAAGTTTTAATTGAAGAGTGTTTAGAAAATATTGATGAAATAAATGTATCGGTGATGGGATATGAAGATGCCGAGGTATCAATATGTGAACAGCCAATTAAAGCTAATACTTTATTGTCTTATGAAGATAAGTACTTAAAGGGTGGCAAAACCAAAGGGATGGCTAATTTATCAAGATTGATACCGGCGCCAATTAGTAAGGATTTGACTAAAAGAATACAAAGTTATGCGTTGAGGGCTTTTAAGGTTTTGGGAGCTGCTGGATTAGCCAGGATTGATTTTTTGGTGAATATTAAAAAAGGTGTGGTTTATATTAATGAGATAAATACTTTGCCTGGTTCTTTGTCCTTTTATTTGTGGGAGAAAAGCGGTTATCCGTTTGCTAAAATGTTGGATAAATTGATTGAATTGGGTTTTGAAAGATACAACAAACGCAGTAAAATAAACTTTTCTTATGATTCTGGTCTTTTGAAAAAAGCAGGGAGAGGAATTAAGAATTAAAAATATTGATCGGAGAGGTCATTTTCGTAGAGGATGGCGGAGTTTTTGGAGATGATAGATGGCAGAAGTTCCTGAGCGGATTTTAAATCGGTAACGGAATGAACTTTAACTTTAGTTTTGGCCAAGGTGGTTCCTTTTAATAGAGCTTCTCGGTTGGTTTGACCAATGATAATAATATGGTGACAAATAGAGGCGGCATAAAAAGCGGCTTTTTGATTTTCTTCTTGTTGAAGTTGACCCATTTCAATCATGCCGGGAGTGATTAAGATTTTACTATCGGATTTAATCTTTTTAAGGGTGTCGAGGGCTAATTTAAAACCAGCAGGATTGGAGTTGTAGGCATCATCAATGACAGTAATTGGTCCATTTTGAATAATTTGGCGACGGTGTTCGATTGAGGGTAGGGAGTTAAGAGTTTTTTGGACATCAGTTCCGGGAAGGTTAAATTGGAAACCTAAGGAGTAATAAATTTCTTTGTAGTCTTCAAAATAATGAACATTTTGGGGGAGAGAAAATTGTTGAACTTTTGAAGATAAATTTTTGGGGGCAAAAAAAGTGCCAGTTGGAGGTAAACTTTCGGCTAATTCCATTTTGGCTTTTAAAATATTTTCCAGTGTACTGAAACGTTCTAAATGCATTGGCCCGAGAGCGGTTAAAATACCGATTTGAGGATGAACAATTTGGCAAACTTTTTTAATATCACCGACTTGGTAGGCGCCAATTTCACAGATAAAAATTTTGGTTTTGGGTGATAAAAATAAGGCTTGTTTGGCAATAGCCAAAAGGGTATTGTGGTTGGATGGGGTGTAAGAAACGTATTTTTTTTGTTTGAGAATGGCATAAATAGCTTCTTTGGTAGTGGTTTTACCCCAAGAGCCGGTAATGCCTATGGTTAGGGTATTACGATTAAAAATTTTGAATTTTAGGGTAGCTAAAATGGCAAATAAATTTTTGATAAATGTATCAAATGGGGTCAAAAGTTTGAGAGTTAAAAATAGAGCTTTTTGATTACCTACAAAAGGAGTAAACAATGAAGTTAAAAAATAAATCAGTCTAGTTTTTGAAGTGAATTTAAGATGACCTTTGATTTCTGAAACTGTTTTTTTAGGATTTTCTTTGAGCCATTTTTTAATACGATTAATATCGTATTCTTCGAGTTGAGCCAGATAAATTAAATTTCTAGTTTTCATTTTTTGATAAATTTTTTAATGTCGTTGACAAAAATATCTTGATTTTCTAGGTAGGAAAAATGAGATGAATTAGGGTAAACGATTAATTTGGAATTAGGAATAAGAGATTTTATTTTTTGGCCGTCGGCAAGAGGGGTATCGAGATCATTTTCGCCCCAAATAATTAATGTGGGAGTATGGATTTTAGAAATGATGGAGGAGAGGTCTTGTTGAATGACGGTCTGAAAAGTTTTTTGCAACAGGGGATTATTTTTGAGAGAAGCGTAATCGGAATTTTGAAGTTTTTTTGTTTTGTAGTAAAAATTTCTGGCAAAAGGAAAAAGTTTTTTTAGAATACCGATGATTTTAAATTTGGTTTTTTGGGATTGAGCGTAAGGATGACGAATGGTGGCGGCGTCGACCAAAATTATTTTTTTGATAGGATAAAGATTTTTAGCGGCAATTTGGGAAATAATAGCACCACCAAAAGAGTGCCCGATTAGAATTGGGTTTTTAATATGTCTGTTTTTGAGAGTTTGAATTGTAAATTTAACGTAATCGTCTAAAGTTAAACTTTTGTCGATTTTTTGATTGCCAAAACCGGGTAAATCAAAAGCAAAAATATCAAAATCGTTTTTTAATCTTTCAATAATAGGGGACCAAGATTGCCAAGAACCGCCCCAACCGTGAAGGAAAACTAAAGTTTGATTTTTTTTTGAATTAGGGGCGGAAAAATATTCCATTGAATATAGTTTATCAGAAAACGCCAAAAACCCTTCCTCTGAGGAGGGGGTTAAGGTTTAAAGAAGAATTAATTCCGATAAATTGGGATCTTTGGATTACTTGGTAATCTCAACCTTAACGCAGGGACCCATGGTAGCGCAGAGAGCTAATTTTTTAATTTTATTAGACTTGACTACTTTTATGAGTTCTTCGATGTTGGCGGTTAATTCTTCTGGCGCTTGAGAAACTTTACCGACTACAATATGAATTGTAGGGGCTTTCTTCTCAGTTTTGATAATAGTTTTAGCGATTGATAAACGTTTAACTGCAGTTTCCGGATCGTCAGTTAAGGTACCATTTTTTGGATTTGGCATTAAACCTTTTGGACCTAAAACACGAGCGAAAGGTAATAATTTAGGCATGGTAGCCGGAGTGGCGATAAGAATGTCAAAATTAACCTGACCGTCTTTGATTTCAGATAGAATGGTGTCGTTTAAGACAGCGATTTTTTTACTGGCGGTTTCTAAGTGGGGGAAAACGATTTCACCGACATTACCAATATCAAAAGTGGTAACGTGAGCTTCGATTTTACCGTCGAATTTTGAAAAAGAAGTTTCTTTGACCAAAGAAATAGCTTCTTTTAAAGAATAATATTTGTTAACATCGACTTTTTTCTTGGCAGATTGATATTTTTTGCCACGAATTTTGGCGATTTTAACTTTGGGGATTTGGGCGGTTTCTTCAGATTCAGCAGCGGTTTCAACTACGGAATCTTGGGTTACAGCCTTTTGTTCAAGCTCTTGGCTTTGAACTTCCACACTTTCTTGTTTGGTCCCGATGTTTCGGGATTTCGCTTCACTCAACTTTTTTTCTTTGAGTTTATTTTCTTGTGAGGTTTTGCTCATAATGTTTAGTTAATTAGTAAATAGTGAGTAGTTAATAGCTTAATTTATTGAATAATTTCAACCCCCATAGATTTGGCGGTGCCGCAAACACTTCGTTTGGCAGCTTCTAAATCTTTGGTATTTAAATCCGGCATTTTAGTCTGAGCGATTTGTTCGACTTGGGCCATAGTTAATTTACCAACTTTTTCTTTGCCGGCAGTACCGGTACCTTTTTGGATACCAGCAGTTTTTTTAATCATGTCAGAGACTGGAGACCTTTTTAAAATAAATTCAAAGGAACGATCTTCGAATATAGTGACAACTGCAGGGATAATGCTCCCGCGCATTTCTTTGGTTCTTTCATTAAATTCATTACAAAAATCCATGATTTTGATACCATGAGGACCAAGAGCAGTACCGATTGGAGGTTGGGGAGTAGCACCTCCAGCAGGAATATTTATTTTAACAGTGGTTTTAATTTTTTTAGGCATAGTTTAGTTGATTGGTAAATAGCAAGTAGCTATTAGCAAAACTTATAATTCTTTGGAAACTTGTAAAAAGTCGAGTTCGACCGGGGTTTCTCTTTCGAAGAAAGAAACTAAACAGCGAATTTTCCCTTTTTCTTGGTCAATAGAGTCGATAGTGCCGACAAAATCGGCAAATGGGCCGTTAGTGATTTTGACAACATCACCAATGGCGAAGGGGGTTTCGTATTTGGGTTTTTCTTCTTCGGTGTGGTTGAGGATTTTATCAACTTCACTTTGAGAAATAGCTTGAGGTTTGTTTTCGACACCAATGAAACCGGTGACACCTTGGGTAGTACGGACAGTGATCCAAGAATCATCAGAAAGAGACATTTGGACTAAAACATAACCGGGAAAAGTTTTTTCTTGAGATTTAACTTTTTGACCACGTCGAATAACCATTTTGCTTTGGATAGGGACGATGGCTTGAAAAATTTGATCTTCAAGACCCATGGTTTTGATACGGGTTTTGAGAGCTTCGATAACTTTGTATTCGTGACCGGAATAGGTGTTGATGACGTACCAAGCAGCATCAAATGCAGGTTCACGAGAAGAGAGTTTAAAAAGAAACTCTTTTTGATTAGTTTTTGTAGATGTTTTTGGCATAATTATTTTTTGGTTCCAGCAGTAGAAGCGACTGATGGAAGGGGGTTAATGGTAGGTTCAACTGATTGAATCTGTTCAGTTGAAGTCGGAGTCTGATTTTTTAAGTTGCCAAGTAGGCCAATTGAATTGGTAAAAAGATAATCAAAACCACCTAAAATAAGGGAAATGATAATCGAGATAGATATTACCACAACTGTAAGCTGAATTAAAGTATCTTTTTTAGGCCAGGTGATATTCTTGAATTCAATGGCAACTTCTTTTAAAAATTTAATGATTTTCTGCATGAGAGTATTATAGCAGGAGGGGAGAATTTTTATTCACCGCGGAATTGGCGAAGGAAAAAATTTTGAGATAGTTTGTATTATTGTTATAATCTAGGGGTAGTGTGTATTATGTTGATTATCCACTATAAATAGTGGTTTGGTAAAGATTAAAAATTACTGTAAAAATCGAATAAAAATATGATTTGTCCATATTGTGGTTTTGATGAAAGTAATGTTTTGGAGAGTCGTGAGTCTGATGATGGAAAGGCGACTCGCCGACGACGAGAATGCGTGAAGTGTGGGAAAAGATTTACAACTTATGAAAGAGTTCAAAATATTGATTTAAAAGTAATTAAAAAAAATGGTAAAGTGGAAAATTATTCCAGAGAGAAACTAGAGAAATGTTTTGAGAAAGCGTGTTGGAAGTTGCCGGTAGAGGAGAGAGCCAGAATGATTGATGAGATTGAAATGAAACTATTAAATTGGAAAACAGTGGAAATTCCGAGTAAAGAAATCGGGAAAATGGTGATGGAGAAATTAAAAGAAGTTGATCCGATGGCTTATATAAGGTTTGCCACGGTTTATTTAAATTTAGATGAAATTGAGGATTTTAAAAAATTATTAGTTGCTTTTAAAAAAGACGAAAAATGACCGATACAGATATCCGCCAAAATATTAGTAACCAGGAATTGATGGAACCGCAAATGTCGGATAATGCTCGGTATATTGCAGAGACTAGATATTCAAAAAAGTCGGAGGACGGTAAACCAATAGAAAAAGTGAAAGATATTTTTTGGCGGGTGGCCAGGGCGATATCAAAAGGAGATTTGAATTTTGGTAAAAGTGAGATTGAAGCAGAAAATACAGCCAAAGATTTTTATAAATTAATGGCTGAACAGAAATTTTTACCAAATACACCATGTTTGGTAAATGCCGGAAAAGAAAAACAACAATTATCGGCTTGTTTTGTATTGCCAATTGAAGATTCGATGGATTCAATTTTAGAGACGATGTCGAATATGGCTAAGATTCATAAAAGTGGCGGGGGAACAGGATTCTCTTTTTCGAGATTGCGGCCAAGTGGAGACTATATAAAGAGTAGCGGGGGGACGACAGTTGGTCCGGTAAGTTTTATGCAAGCTTACAATGATGTGACAGCTCAGATTAAACAGGGTGGAGTTCGACGAGGGGCTAATATGGGAATGTTGTCAATTGATCATCCAGATGTATTACGTTTTGCAGTAGTGAAATTGGATGAATGGAGTTTAACTAATTTCAATATCTCTTTGGCGGTAACTAATGCTTTCATGGAAAGAATCGATGAGGATAAAAAATTTGTAACTGACGAATCGATTCCTGAGGAAGTGGTGGAAGAAATTAAAATAGCTGAACAGATTCGAGACGTGGAAATGAGATTGAGAGAGGTAGAGGCCGGGGTGAAAAAACTTTATGAATGGGCTGAGGCGAAACAAGAAGGCGAGGGATATGAGTTGATTAATCCAAGGAATAATCAAGTGACGAAAAAATTAAATGCATATAAAGTATTTAATTTAATTACTCGTTTGGCTTGGCAATTTGGTGATCCCGGACTGGTATTTATTGACAGAATGAATGAACCAAGTTCTAACCCAGTTCCATCAGTGGGAAGAATTGAAGCCACCAACCCTTGCGGAGAACAACCATTATTACCTTATGATGCGTGTAATTTAGGAAGTATTAACTTATCTAAATTAGTTTTGGCTGACGGCAGCGATTTGGATTGGAATGAATTAAGAAGAATTGTTTTTGAAGGGGTGCATTTTTTGGATAATGTGGTGGAAATAAATGAATTTCCGGTGCAAAAAATTCGTGAAATGGTAAGCGATACAAGAAGAATTGGACTAGGTGTGATGGGTTTTGCTGATACTCTTTTTAAATTGGGAGTAAGGTATGATTCCGACAAAGGGATTGAGTGGGCAAAAAAAATAATGAAATTTGTGACAGAAACAGCGCGAGCGGCAACTGGTGAATTAGCGAAATTGCGGGGGACTTTCCCACTTTGGAATGTAAGTGTGTTTGCTAACACTGACTATCGACCACGGAATATGGCTTTGACTACAATTGCTCCAACGGGGACTATCAGTATGTTGGCTGATGCTAGTTCGGGGATTGAGCCGGTATTTTCTTTGGGTTATCAAAAAAATACGGTGGAAGGAAAAACATTATATTTGGTTAATCCGGTTTTAATAGAAGAATTGAAGAATAAAGGGATTTATTCTGAGGAATTAATGGAAAAAATTGTTAAAAATGGGGGGGCGTTAAAAGATATAGAGGAGATACCTGAGGAAATTAGAAAAGTTTATATAACGGCTTTGGAAATTGATCCGGAATGGCATATAAAAATTCAAGCTGCCTTCCAAGAATTTACTGATAATGCGGTATCAAAAACTATTAATTTACCAGAAACAGCAACGGTTGATGATGTAAGAAATGCCTATAGAATGGCTTATTCTTTGGGAACTAAAGGGATTACTATTTATCGAACTGGATCTAGGTCTTTTGAGCCATTACAAAAAGTTAAAGACAAACCCACTGACAATTCCGCAGTCTTGACGGGTGGGGATGAAGTTATAGCTTTACCAAAAAAGAAACCAACTCCAATTGTGGCGAATGGAATTAGGGTTAAGAAAAAATGTGATGTGGGAAGCGTTTATACATCTACTTTTTATGAAGAAGGTGATGGACCGGTAGAAGTATTTGTAAATTTAGGGAAATCCGGTGGTTATTTGGCGGCTTCAGCTGAGGTGACTGGGAGATTAGCTTCATTGGCATTGAAATATGGAGCAAGTTTGGATGAAATTTCAGAACAATTAGTGGGAATCTCTTGCGGTCAAAAAGTTGGAATGGGAAGTAACACAGTGTTAAGTATGTTTGATGCGGTGGGAAAATCCTTATTAGAAATTTCTAGAGGGGAACAATTGAGTATTTTTGGAGACCATGAAGGTGTTCCAAGTGTGGATGTAATTAAAACCAGTGAAGAAATGGTTCAAGCAGAAAGTAAATTTGGGGCTTGTCCTGACTGTGGGTCGCCACTTAGGGCTGAAGAGGGGTGTTTTAAATGTACTAATCCGTTTTGCGGCTACTCTAAATGTAGTTAATAGATCGTAGTTTGTAGATCGTAGAAAAACGAATAAAAAATATGAGTGATAGAGGGGATAAGGGATTAACTTTAGGAGAGTGTAATTTGGAGATGTCAAAAAATTCTCCATTCGTCAGAACAGTGGGGATGATTGATGAACTTCAAGCAAGGGTGGCGTTGGCTAGAGTTTTATTAAAAGGTAAAAAAAACAAAGGATTTGAGGGGATAGAAAAGGATTTATATCAGATTATGGGATCGTTATATAAAGGGGTAAAGTGGATTGATGGGGGAGGGAGGATAAAAGATATAGAAGATAAAATAAGATATTACAGTGAAAAATTTGGTGATCTTAAAAAATTCTTAATTCCAGGAAAAAATGAAATAGAAGTTAGAATAAATTTATGTCGAACCGGTTGCCGGTTAGCTGAAGAAGAACTGGTTTTTTTAAAGGAAGAACATGAGAAGAAGAAACTATTTTTTGATGGAAATATTTTGAAATATATAAACAAACTTTCAACTTATTTTTATTGGGTGTGGAGAGAAAATTATAAGTGATGGTGATTGCTATATTAAATGAGTTAGATTGATATATTTATTGAAGAAAAATATTAGGGAATTTATGTTATATTAGTTGGTAAATGAAAAAAATAATACTTGAGTTAAAGAAGAACTGGAAACAAATATTGTTGGTGGTGATTTTAGTTTTAGGGATTGGTTATGTTTTTGAAGTTAGTGAAACAAAAATAGATAAAAAAGAAAGTAACGAGGTTAAAAGTGAAATTATAGATAATAAAAGTTTTGAGTATAAAGGCGAGGAGGGAAAAGATGCTTTAAGTTTGTTAAAGGAAAAAACATTGGTGGAGTTAAATGATAAAGGGATGGTGGTTTTGGTAAATGGGAGAAAAGCGGACAGCGAGGCTCGTGAATTTTGGGGATTTTATGTGAACGGAAAAATGGCTGAAGTGGGGGCGGCTGATTTCAAAACCAAAGATACAGATGTTATTAATTGGAAAATAGAAAGATATTAGGTTTATGAAAAATAAAATATTTCCAATGTTAATAGTAATTCTGGCGGTATTAATGAGATTTTTGCCACACCCAGCTAATGTAGCGCCAATGGCGGCGATGGCTTTGTTTGGCGGGGCCTATTTAAATAAAAAATATGCAGTGATTTTGCCTTTAGTGGTGATGTTAATTTCGGATTTATTTTTAGGGTTTCATAAAACGATACCGTTTGTGTATGGAAGTTTTTTGATAACGTCGATAATCGGCATGGTTTTAAGAGGTAGGGTTAAACCTAAAACAGTGGTTGGTGCAAGTTTATTGTCTTCAATAATTTTTTATATAGTGACTAATTTTGGAGTCTGGCTAACCAGTGGAATGTATGAGTTAACAGGTTTGGGTTTAGTTAGGTGTTATGTTTTGGCAATTCCCTTTTTTAGAAATACTTTAGTGGGTGATCTGTTTTATACGGTGATGATGTTTGGGGGATATGAGGTATTGTTAAAGCTCGATAAAAAGGCTGAGTTAAAAGTTTAATTTTTTGACCTAGTTTTAACGAATTGATAAAAAGCTAAAGTTAGATTAAAGTGGGGTGAATGGTAAAAGAAGATAAATTAAAGGTAGAACTTTTAGGGTATACAAGTGATCCGGAGCAAAATGTGGTGGCGGCTATTAGACAATGTTATGCGTCAGTGGGAGCTAAAGAGTTAAAAGAAAAAACAACTGAAGAGGTTAAACAAAGGTTGATTAAACAGGTAATTAATTCTGGTCATACATCGACTTTGGAACACGCCAGTTTTACTTTTGCTATTGATGGAGTCAGCCGGGTGACAGAGATTCACTTGATTAGGCACAGAATTGCTTCATTTTCGATTCAATCAGGAAGATATGTCAAACGAGGTGATGCGGCTTATAGGGTGCCACCCAAAATCAAGAATTTGGAAGATAAAAAATTATTGGAAAAATATTTAAAACATTTAGAGAATTCTCAGGAGCTTTATAATGAGTTAATTGATGCAGGGGTGGCGGCTGAGGATGCCAGATTTTGTCAACCACAATCGGTGCAAGTAAAAATAGTCATGACAATGAATGTCAGAGAGTTATTGCATTTTTTCAGGGTTAGATCGTGTACCAGAGCTCAATGGGAAATTCGAGAAATTACTCAACAAATGTTGAAATTAGTGAGGGAAGTGGCGCCAATTATTTTTGAAAATGCCGGACCACCATGTGTGTCGGAAAAGTTGTGCGATCAAGGAAAAATGTCTTGCGGTATTTGGAAAAACATTAAGGGGGCAAGATTAAAGGAATGAAGGGAAAATTCATTGTTATTTACGGGATGAATAATTTGGGAAAGACGACGATGACGGAGGGTTTAGCAGGGTTTTTAAAAAAGCAAGGCAAAGATGCAATTTATTTAAAATATCCAATTTACGATTTAGAACCGACAGGGCTAAGGATTAATCGCTATTTGAGGGGAGGTAATCCAGAAAATTTGGGCACTTTTACATCACAAGTGATTTATGCACAGAATAGACGAGACTATGAACCGGCATTAAGAGAGATGATTGATGATGGTAAATGGGTAATTGCTGAAGATTATAAAGGGACGGGGATTGCCTGGGGAATGATTGGTGGAGCTAGTTTAGAAAAGATGGAAGAAGTTAATGAAGGTTTGTTGGAGGCTGACTTATCAATTTTATTAGACGGAGAAAGATTTTTAACAGGAATTGAAAGCGGCCATAGACATGAAAGTGCTAGTGAATTATGGCCTAAAGGTCGTCAGATACACTTAAGTTTAGCGAAGAGATATAATTGGGTAATTGTGAATGCTAATCAAACACAAGAAGAAGTTTTAAAAAATGTTATAAAAATTTTAGAGGAGAATAAAATTTTATGAGTCAAATTAAATTAATTGCCGGAACATCACATCCGGAATTGGCTGAGAAAATCGCCAAAGAATTAGGGAAAAACTTAAGTCCGGTAATAGTTAAAAAATTCGCTAATGGGGAGATTTATGTTCGGCTGGAAGATACTGTTCGGGGTGACGATGTTTTTATTATTCAGACAATGGTTGAACCAGTGAATGATGTTCTGATGGAAACTTTGATTTTAATTGATGCGTTGAGGAGATCGTCTGCCGGAAGAATTAATTTAATTTGTCCTCAATTGGGTTATTCCCGTCAGGATAGAAGGGTTCAATCTCATGAACCGATTACAGCCAAGTTAGTGGCAAACTTGTTGTGTCAGGCGGGGATGGATAGATTGGTGACTGTTGATTTACATGCGGATCAAATACAAGGGTTTTATGATATTCCAGTGGATCATTTGGTTGGTTATCCTTTGTTAGCAAAGGTAATTTTAGATGAAGAATATAAAGATATTGTGGTGGTTTCACCGGATATTGGTGGAGTAAAAAGAGCTAATAGTTTGGCTGATTTGTTGGGGGTGCCGATTGCGATTATTGATAAGATTAGAAAAGAACATAATAAATGCGAGGTAGCTCATTTGGTTGGTGATGTGGAAGGAAAGACAGCTGTCATTATAGATGACATTATTGATACCGGAGGTTCGATTGCTGGAGCAGCGAATACGGTAAAGGAATTTGGAGCTAAAGAAGTGGTGATTTGTGGGACTCATGCTTTGTTAAGTGGAGAGGCGTCTAAAAAACTTGAAGAATGTGGAGCCAGTAAAATAATGGTTTTGGATTCAGTGCCAATTTCTAAAGAAAAAGTGATTAAAAAGATGGAAATAATTTCTTTAGCACCGTTATTAGCCAAGACTATCAGTCGAGTGCATAACGAAGAATCATTGGGTGATTTATTCACTTGGGAAAAAGAAAGAAAGATATTATAAAATGAAGTCATGATATAGAAAAGTTTTTCCTGCCGGTTTTGAGTTATAGATTTTTTAAAAGGATTTTATGTTTGATAAACAAATTAGAGATTTAATAAAAAAAGAGCAGGAGAGACAGGATTTGGTGGTTTCGTTGATTGCGTCAGAAAATTTTGCTTCTGATGAAGTCAGAATGGTATTGGGGAGTTGTTTGACTAATAAGTATGCTGAAGGTTATTCGGGAAGAAGATATTATCAGGGGAATGGGTTTATTGATGATGTAGAAACTTTGGCTATTGAGAGAGGCAAAAAGTTGTTGGGAGTGGAGCACTTAAATGTACAACCATATTCGGGAAGCCCGGCTAATAGTGCGATTCAAATGGCGTTGTTAGAGAGAGGCGATAAAATTTGTGGGTTGAAGTTATCGGCCGGGGGACATTTGACTCATGGTCATCCAAAGGTAACTTTTTCGGGTAAATTTTTTGAAAGTGTCCAATACGATGTGGAAGAAGATGGCCGAATTGATTATGAAAGGCTTGAAGAATTAGTGTGGCAAGAAAAGCCAAAGATGATTATGGCGGGAACAACAGCTTATCCGTGGATTTTAGATTTTGAAAAGTTTGGAAAAATTGCTGATAAAGTGGGGGCATGGTTGGTGGCTGATGTATCACATATTATTGGATTAATTGTAGGTGGGGTTCATCCGAGTCCAGTGTCCTACGCCCATGTGATTATGAGTACGACTCATAAAAGTTTGCGGGGACCACGAGGAGCGTTTATTGGAATAACCAAAAAAGGCTTGGAAAAAGATGTAAAGCTAGCAGAAAAAATTGATAAAGCGGTGTTTCCGGGACTTCAGGGTGGTCCGCATGAAAATAATATTGGGGCGTTGGCGGTCGCTTTTGCTGAGGCGGATACTCAGGAATTTAAAGATTATGCGGCTCAGGTGGTAAAAAATGCAAGTGTGTTAGCTGAAACTTTAAAGAAGAATGGGTTACGGGTTTTTGGAACAGAAAATCATTTGATGGTGGTAGATATGGGTGAAGGTAGAGGGAAGGAAATGGCAGTAAAATTGGAAGAAAATGGAATTGTGTGCAATGCTAATACTATTCCTCATGATAAAGCTGGTCCTTTTAGGCCGTCGGGAATCAGAATCGGAACTCCGGCGATGACAACTAAAGGTTGGAAGGAAAAAGAGTTTGAGGAATTGGGAAATAAAATAGCGGAATTAGTTAAATAGGTCGTAGATTATAGATCGTAGAAATCTAGTCACTTTGTGACATCCTCCCTTAAAAAAGGAGGAAGTCTTGTAAATTTAAGGCGACCTCCTTTTTTTTAAGGGGAGCTGTCCCGATTTATCGGGACTGAGGGGTTTTGTGCTTGAAAACTAGAACTATGGTAACAGTGGTGATGATTAAGCCAATATATTCAAAAATTTGAGGCCAAAATAGTATATGGATCGTAGATTGTAGATCGTAGTTTTCCGGGAGTTGCCAGGCGTTGGCCCAGTTGTTGGCCAGGACATGGTTTTTGAGGAAAACAGGAAGGCCAAAATTAAAGTAGAAAGCAGTCCAACCAGTAGAATAATTTTGAGGATAGAAAATATAATTTGAGCTTTGAGGCGAAGATTTTTCTTCTTTTTGGGTTATAAGAGAGTTGAGGTTAAAAGGATAAAGTTTGACGGAATTGATTTGTGTTTGATTAGTGATTTCTTTGAGGGGCGAGGTATCGAATAAAATATCAATCCCCGGTTGAAAATTCTCAGTTTCGTGAGCCGGAATAATAAACCAAGCGGTAGTGTTGTTAGTATTTTTTTCTAATTTAGTTTCAAGATATTTGTGACGGGAGTTATTGGAAACGGCACTAATTTTGGCAGGTAGGCCGGAAATATACTTATAATTTACTTCAATTAAATAATCTTGGTTAAGTTTGGCTTGGGGGAAATTATAGACGATTAATGATGAGCTGCTGGTAGGAAGACTAATACCGTATTCTGAATTGGCCGAGTTGTCGAGATTAAATGTAGCGGTTTGATTTTGACTGGTTAAATTTATAGATGAGTTGTTTTTAATGACAGAAAAATTTTGTTCTGAGGTAAGACGATTGGTAAAGAGATTGACAAAAGGGTAATTATAATTTGGTTGATTACTATTGATATAGTTACTAAATTTTGAGAAGGCTGGATCGGAATAATAAAAATTAAATTTGTTGACGGAAACCGGGTTATCAACTAAATATTTTTGAGTAGTAAAGGCAGTTTGATAGACAGTAATTTGGCCGAATTGACCGATTTCTTGAAGAGATAACATGCTGTCTAATTTTTCTTTAGTGGTGATGGCAATATTGTTGTAAATTTTTTCGTCGGGGAAGAAAACGTTGTTGTCAAAAATAATGTATTGAATAGAATATTTTTGAAAAATTTTATCTAATTCCGATGAATCGTTTTTTTGTAGAGCGGTGGTAAGTTCCCAATAATATTGTTCGTTTTTAAGGTTCCAGACATCAAAAGCCCGGTCTAAAATTGGTTGTTGGATACCGTACCAGAGGAAACCGGAACCGCTTAAACCAAAACGATAATTAGTCCAACCCCAAAAAGAGCCTTGGGGGAGATTGGCAATGCGACCGGTTGGGTTTTGAGTTTTGAAAAAATCAATTAAGTCAAAATATTTTTGAGGAAGATTTTGGCGCATGTCGGGGGAAATGTAATTTCCCTGAAAACTAGGAAAGGAAAATATTATGATGGCAATAAAACTAAAAATAGAAAAATGCCTTTGAAACTTAACAGGAATTTTTTCAATTAAAATGGCAATGAGGCAGGCAAAAGAAAAAACAGCTGGGGTAATAAATTTAGTAAAAGGAGATCTAAAGATTTGGTTGATTAAAGGAATTTGGCGGAGGAGAAAATTGATTTGGGTAAAAGGTGGAACTTGAGAAAGTAAGGCAATGGCAGAGAGGATAAATAATCCAATAATAAATTTTTCAAAAAGTTGTTTATTTTTTTTGAAAAGAGAAATAATAAAACCGGTAAAAGCGGAAAGGCCGAGAGTGATACCGAGAGTGATTGGAATAGGTGAAGAAAAATATTGGCGCCAGGTGTCCATGAGGAAGCCGTCGTTTTTGGGAAAGTCGTAATAATAGCCACGGAGAAGAAGAAAATCTAAAATACCGCCGCGGTGAAGATTTCTTAAAAAGGTTTCATCGTTGGACATGAGATTACCAAAACCGTTGGCTGGTCCATTAAGATTAGTGATGAGAAAATAGATCAGAGGTAGGAGCCAAAAAGAATTAATGAGGCCGATTTTAAGAAAAGCCGGAAGCGATTTTGGATGAATGACTAAAATGATTAATAGAGTAAAAATATAAACTATAAAAACAGTTTGAACATAAAAGCTGGGAATGGCGAGAAGATTAATTAAAAGTAATTTGATGAGATTTTTACGGTTGGGTTGATGAAGATAATTAATCAGAGAAAAAATTAGCCAAGGGAAAAAGCCCCAAAAACAGGAAAAAGTTTCTAGCGGAACCCAAAAATTTTGGACTGAACCAAAACTGAGGAGGTAAAAAAGAGAGGCGATAAAAGCAGATATTGGTTTTAGTTTGATTGTCTTTAAAAGACCAAAGTAAACGCCGAAAGTACCCAGAAATATCATGGTAAAGTGCCAAAGGTAACGGATGAGGTTAGTGGGTAGAATGAGAGTGAAAGGAAGAATAATGAGTTGTCGAATTAAATCGGTACTGTGAGCCATGCCGCCAACCAGACCTAAGCCTTGATAGGTTTGCCAGACAGTAGAAAATGATCTTTTGAGATTCATCCAAATGTTAAGTTCCGGCAGGAGATTGTCCCAGCCAATCAAAAAGGTATTAGGGGTAAAATTCTGCCAACAAAGAATGAAAACGATTAGGCTTAAAGTTATCGGGTAAAAATTTTTCTTAAAAAAGAGTTTCACTAGTCAAATTATAGCTGAGATTGAGCGAAGGAACCAACGGTGATACCGGTTGGTTTTTTGACACCTCGAATATGATACCAAATGTCGTAAATAAGGGAGTTAGGAATTAGGCTAACGACCATTAATTGCATTAAATTTAAAACAATAGCTGTAAGACTCGGCCGGAAACCTAACTTAAGAGCATTAAAACGACTTTTAATAGTTAATTTAAAAGTAGCCTTTGGATTTTTGTGAGACAGACTGTCGTTTAAATGACGATAAAAAAGTAGATTGTCTTCTAAATTAGAAATTTGACCGTGTTTCATAAAACGAAACATTAAATTAATTTCTTCAGCTGAAGATTGATTTGGTTGATACCAAGTAAATTTTTTAGGTAGTCTAGAAAGATTGACCATCATTGATGGTTGTTGAAGCGGTACGGCCCAAAAGATCATATCTTTGATTTTATTAAATTTAGTTGGGAAATTTTTGTTTCCAATAACATTATTAAATTCGTCAATGACGATACATTGACTGCCGATAGCCACAGTCGATTTATTTTTTTTGAAAAAATCAATTTGTTTTTGAAGACGATTAGCAAAAGAAATATCATCGGCGTCCATCCGAGCTAAAAATTTTCCACGAGCTTGGGAAATAGCGATGTTGGAAGTCAAACTAACACCCAGATTAATTTTATTTTTGATAGCGACAATGCGAGAATCTTTTTTGGCGTAGGATTTGATGATTTTCCAGGAATTATCGGTGGAAGCGTCGTCGACGATAATAAATTCAAAATCGGAAAAAGTTTGATTGAGAATACTATTGATTGATTGGTAAAGAAATTTGGCGGCGTTAAAAACCGGCATATAGACGGTGATTAAGGGTTTTTGTTTTTTCATAATTTTATTCCCATTTCGTCCTTTAGGACTCATCGGATCCGATACACATCGGATGATGGGGCCGAGGGAAGAGAAAGAGAGAAGTTGGTTGCAAATTGCAGCCCAAAATCTGGTCTTTTTCTTTTGTTCCCTCGGCGGGTAGTATGGTTAGTCGGGTTCGGTGGAGGAGGTGGGTCCGTTGATGACCTTGGAGTAGGTCAGGTCGTCGGGGATGCGATCCTCAAGGTTGGCAGTGACGCCAGTGAACGCGAGCGCATGCTCGACATTGGCGTTGCCGTCGCGCTTTTGATCGAAAATCCTGTTGAGGTCGACTGTTGCAAAGCTCTCGCCCGTGGGCCAGTTCTGAACCTCCCCATTCTTCATGGAGAATTCATAGTAGCCCGGATCGAGCTCGAGAAGGTAGCCGCCGTCGTAGGTGCGATTGCCCTGTTTCCAGGAGTAGCACCAAACGCGGCTGATGGTTCCTTCGGAAACGAGAACTTGGACTTGAATCCAGCTGTCCTCGATCTTCTTCCAGTCGGCATCCGTATACTCGTAGTCGTACGGGGCGGCAGGGAAGAGTGCGGTGGCGCAGGTGAACCAAACGCGGTGACCGTAGTCACCGATGAGCTCGGGGCTCTTAGTCCAGGTCTTGCCGTTGTCGAGAGAGTATTTGACATAGCCGATGTCGGCTACTTCGGTGTCCGCGAAAGCGGGCAGAGAGACGATCGCGACCAGCGCGAGAACCAGGGCCAGGATGAAAACCTTTTTCATGGGGTTACCCTCCTTAATAGTCGATTGGTTCAGTCTGTTCTTTGTGGTGACACAATGTGTCGCCACGGTCGGTCGTTCTAGCTTGTCAGAAACGCGTGAGCGTTTCACATCAAATGTCACCACCTTCCTTTCAAAAGTTTGCAATACATTGCCGCTACAGCAAGTTTGCTAGCTAGAAACTAAAAATAATTTCCAATTAGCAAACCTGCTGCTTTAACCACACATTGTTAACGTACAGTAAAACTTTCTTAAAACGCAGTGTTTTAATTTGGTTTTACTTATTGTTAATGAATACTTTTTAAGTATTCGGGGGAATTATAGCAAAAAGAGGGTATTTTGTCAAGATTATAGGATAGTTTAGCTTGTCAGTTGATCAGATTTTCAGTTTGTCAGATTAATTTTCGATTTCGTCCTGAGGGACTCGTCAGTATCAAGATAATTGATAGATCGGGGACAGGGGAGAGATTGATTTATCAAAAGCATATGCTTTTAAATAAAAAATCTGTTCCCCTGACCTTGGAGCCAATGGTAAAGTTTTGTGTAGCGACCGCTAGACAAAGAGCTTTATACCTGACTCGGATTTTTGCGAAATTAATTGGTGAAGTCGTCGATAGTGACAACCTTTTCGTCGTGGATATCCCACGAATCAGGGTTGATAACACCATCGATAAGGATTCCTTCAACAGGGGAATTGTACAGAATGACTCTGCCTTCGATTTTTACCCCGTTGATTTCGAT
>CAZWUG010000010.1:0-22320 GCA_964637525.1 uncultured Gammaproteobacteria bacterium
CTTCAAACCCATCCATTTCTACTAAAATTTGATTCAAAGTTTGTTCTCTCTCTCCATGTCCCCCATCCATTCCCCCTCTCATTCGACCAATCGCATCAATTTCATCAATAAAAATAATTGCTTTCCCCGCTTTTTTTGCTGTTCCAAACAAATCACGAACCCGACTTGCTCCCACACCTACCAACATTTCCATAAATTCACTTCCTGCCATACTATAAAACGGTACATCCGCCTCTCCTGCTACTGCCTTAGCCAACAAAGTTTTACCAACACCGCTTGGCCCCACTAACAACACTCCTTTTGGAGCCCGTGCTCCCATCTTATGATATTTTTCTGGATGTTTCAAAAAGTCCACTACTTCCATCAAATCATCTTTAGCTTCTTTTACCCCAGCCACATCTTTAAAAGTCACATTTTGTTTTCCTTTCACAAAAAGTTTCGCTGTCGATTTTCCAAAACCAAACATTCCTCCAGCGCCTCCAGATTGTTTCCCGAATAACCATAAAATTAACAACAATGGCAAACCAATTGTTAACAACAAACTTAAAACACTCCCCATTGTCTTCCACCCCTGACGATTATTTACTTCCACTTTCACTTTAGATAAATCTACTCCCTCATTTTGTAATATCTCTACCAAAGAAATATTTGGTTCTTTGGATGTTACCATTATTTTTTTGTCATCTTTTAATTGAGCCACAATTTCATCATCCGACACTATCAAATTTTCCACTTGTTCCTGTTTTACCGCATTTACTAACTCAGAGATTGGCACTTTACTTACTCCCATTGACCCCAAAAAATCTCCCAAACTCGACACTAACCAAAAAATTATAATCAAATAAATTGACCATTTAATTATCTGTTTCGGTCCAATTTCAATTTTTTTAATTTTTACTCCCGGCGGTAAATTTTTCAAAAATTCATCACTTGCCCGCCCAAATTGGGAAGTTTTTGGCAAGTTAATCTCCTTTTTTTCTTTTGTCTTACTCTTCTCTTTCAAGTCTTCCGCAGCTTTAGAAGATGAGACCTTTCTTCCCATTTTTTTCTTCAATTTATCAAATATTTTCATGTCCCCATTATACCATCCAAAGCTAAAATTAAATTTACTGCTTTACCAAGTTACTATTTCACTACTTTACTAATCCCCTAAACATTCTCCGCAAATTAACCGTTTTTATTCCGCATCCACTTTTTTACTACTAACTATTTACAAAACTAATTAACCAATCAATATTTACTTAGTTCTACCAATAAATCCCGACTATCTCCCTCTCCTTCATGTACCCAAAACTCATGATTACACCTCTCACATTTATAAAAAACTCTAAAAAAACCGTTTCTATATTCACTTCTGATTGGTTGCATTAAACCTTTACACATACTAGCTCTGTCCCCGGGGATTTCTTCATCTACATGTTTCCCCCACAAACACTTCGGACAATGATCTGTTGTTCCATTTCCAATTACTTTTTCACCACAAACCTCACATACAAAATCTTCTACCACTTTTTTCATATATGTATTATTGCCCTTTTTAAGGGAAATGTCACGCAGTGACAAAGGGTTTTGTTTTTCTACGATCTATGATCTAACATCTGATATCTATTTCCCCAGCACTACTCCCATTTTAATATCCCCATCTAATTTCATATTAAATAACAATTTCCCACCCACCATACTTGCCACCGGTTCCACTTGAAGTGGCTGCCAACTATCAGGAAAAGATACTAAACTCACCAATGGCACATCCCCTATCCCTGGTTGTCTTTGAATATACTTCATATAAGTAAATTCCTTACTATTCCCCAAATTCAATAAACTACTATATTTAATTTCCAATATTCTTTTCTTCAACACTGGCACTGTCACTAAAAATCCAATTTCTTTTTTACCATCAACTTCTTTTATATTTATCTCATTACTGCTATAAATCTTTTTAATCGAAGTATCGTAACCATCTGCCACACTTATTTGCGATAATTCCACATTTTTTGGTAAATAAATTCTTACATAGTTTTTATAATCACCCCCCGGCCAATTACTGTTTTTTGCTGTATTTTCATAATTTATTTTAATGGTTCTGTTCAAATTGGTATCACTTATCTCTGTCACCTCTTCAACCCCCCTACTGACAAAATAATTTGCCTTATTCACCCCTAAATTTGCCTCAACTACATACCAATAATCCGCCAAACAATTTTCTTGGGTACATTTTCCATTATAAATTTTGCCATCCCAGCCCAAGTTATTAATTTTTTTAGCCAAATCACTATTATTAGCCGCTATTTGTATTTCATTACTTTCCAATAAATCCAAAATAGAATCCACCAACAACAACATTTTATCTGTTTTTAAATTTTTTATCTCTTCAAACATTTGTTTCCCCAACCCTCCCAAAAAACTAGCCTTCTGCACCGACCCTGGGAAAAATTTAGTTTCAGCATAAAACTCAGCTTGTTCATAAAGATTTTCTTGACTAATTTTTTCATTAAAATCAGGCACATAAACCTCCCCAATCACTCCTAATATGGACTTAGCCACCGCCAAATCAACTCCAATCACTCCATCCACTTTTTGATTAACTTCTTTTTCCAAAAACCATTGAATATCTGCACTTGATTGCATAAAATCAGCCTTCCAATTTGCATCTCTCATATACCAATTAGCTTCATTCAAATATGTTTTTATTTCCCATGGCGGTTCCACATGACCTTTTAATTGACCATCAGCCTCATATACATCTTTGACTTTAAAATCAATCAACTTTCCTCCCTGAAAACTAATAAAACCATAACTCCCGATAAATCCACCGGTTGGTCTTAGCTCCGATTCATTCTGGAATAAAACCATATATTCTCGTCTTTTACCATCCAGACCAAAAAATTCCGGCAACAAACCAATTGCCTCTTTTCCTAAATTAATTTTCCCTCTTATCTCGTTTAAAGTATCTCCTTCTTTTTGCAAAGTTGATCTCCATTTAGCCGGCAGCCAGCTATAATCACCCGAAAGCCTTGCTTGTAATAAACCCACATTAACTTCAACATCTCCTATACCATTCTTCAATGTTTCTATCTCCGAATTCCAATCTATTTGCTTTTCCTTAAAAATCGCCTCGCTTACATTATCCGCTGCTCGAGCTGTTTTAGGTAAACCTTTTTCTAAAACCAAAAAATCTATTAGAATTTTTAATCCACTTTGATAATTCCTCCCCAATACAAAACTATTTAACCCCAGTTCACTGATTTGTTCATCAATTTTATTTAAACCATTAATTCTTTTCTCTGCCAAAATCTCTACCTGATTATATTTCTTATCCTTAACCATCATCGGAATATTTTTTATATCTTTTATAGTCTTTGTCGTCGTCCAATACCAACTTACCGGCTTTATCAAAGATCCAAACAACAAAACCAATAATCCCACCCACCAATATTTCTTAAACCAACTTTTTTTAGGAACAATCTCGGTTTTTTCTATTAAATCCTTCTTTTCATCTCTTACCTCATCTTCTTCATCTTCTTCAATCAAAACACTCTCATCTTCTTTGTCCTCCCTTTTATCAACTTCTATTAAACTTGGCAATTCAAAATTTTCTTCAAATTCAACTTCTTTTTCTTCTTTATCATCATTGTAATCAACTATTTTTACTTCATCATCATTTTCCTCGGCTATCTGATCTTCAACAAAAATATCTACATCTTCCTCCACTCCCTCATCAATCAAAACATCATAAATTCTTTTGTGATTAATGGTGTCCTTTTTTTCTTCATTTTTCTTAACTACCACATTTCTCTTTTTTCTATTCTCTTCATCTTTTAAAGAGAAAAAATATTGCAAAGTACCATCAACCTCTTCATCAAAAGAAAGTTGTGCCTTCCACCTCAATTGGCTTTCTGTAGTTTCAGCCAACCTTTCATTTCCTTGATCAATCTCCTTATCAATCTCTATCACCTTAAACCTGGTCATTTTCGCTTTATCCATCAACACTTTAGCCAATTCCTCACAAGTAATTTCCACTCCTAAAACCAAAAAATATTCTCTGTTTGTCCCCGACAAAAAACTAGCCCGTAAAATTGCTTCCACCAAATCCGTCACCGCCAATAGCCTAATAATTTTATTTGGTTCAGGTAATTCTAAATTTTGATTCGATACCGCCTGTTTAATAATTTTTGCCCAAAAACTGTCTTCATCCATTCTTTCACCATAAACACCTTTTGCCTCAACAATTCGCCAATCATTATTCAGAACCACTACTTCTCGACTCAAATAGTTTCTCCTCGAATCATCATCTACTGTTACTAAAGTAAACTTTTCTCCCTTAATTTTTTTCCAATCTTCTTTTCTGCCAGTAAAATCAAAAACATAATTAAACTCGTCAGTTACTTCATCTAAATCCATCACCCAATCAAAATTTTTTAAATCCTCCAAACCAACCACCATTTCCCCCACTCCCACCACCTTAATATCTTTATTAACTAGTTCTTCAGCCAGTTTCTTCGCCACAAAATGGTCTATCCCCAAAATTAATGCTGTTGGCAACCCCTGATTCATAGAATTATTTTAACTTGTTTTGCTACTAACTACTAACTAAATAGCTAATAGCTAAAACGTGCGGTAATATTTCGGTTATTATGCGGTGATTATCCTTTAAATTTGTTATGATGGGCTCAGTGGGGTAGCTAAGTAACGTGAAAAAATGTAATAACATTAATATGTGTTTATTCTAATAAATAAAGTCAAAAAATTCTCTTCTTAAGGGAGAATACCCACAACAAAGATGAGTTTCAAAGCTGATTAATCTATCAAAAACTGTTCTGACTCAATTCCACCGTCACCAACATACATTCCAAATTTTGTCATAACTTCAGGCAATAAAATATATCAAAAAACCCCTCTTCTCAAAGAGGGGTAAAGGAAAATTAAATCTCTAACTCCGCAATAGTGGTGTTGAAAAAAGAATCTCTTCTCCTTTATCTTAACCTGCCTGTCGGTAAGCAGCAGGTTAAGAGGTAAATCTGTTTTTTCTACGATCTACAATCTACAACCTAAAAACTAATACCACCGTCATCAATCCGGCTGCTGCCATCTCTGTTAATGTTGTCACCCAAGCCGCTCCATTAATTCCCAAATAGGGGATAAAAATTAAGTTTCCCCCGATATTAACCAACAAAGAAATCAATCCAATCCATAACACCTGTCTTTGCTTCCCCAAAGCAATCAAAGTAAAACCAACCAAATGACCTAAATAAGCAAACACCATTGCCACCAATAAAATTCTCAAAACAATAATTGATTTTTCAAATTCACTTCCAGCCAAAATCGAAATAATCCACGGGGCCAAAAAATAAACCACTCCAGACACCCCTAATGCCCCTAAAAACATCAAAACTCCAGTTTCTTTAAACAGACTCTTCTTGTTGGTTTCCTTATGCGACATCATCGGAAACACGCTGTTAATCAAAAAATAAGCCGGCTGAATTAAATTGCCATATATTTTGTACCCCAAACCATAATAAGCCAAATCCTTTACTCCAATTAATTGCCTGATTAAAACTGAATCTACCGCCCGATCATAGCCAGAAAATAAAATCATATAAACTCCCATCGGCCAAGATTCTTTTAAAAAGCTTTTCCAAAAAGTCTTACTTGGTTTTGTTATTCTAACTTTTCCCAAAATTTTTCCTGCCAAACCCAACCCTACCCCCAAACTAATTATTCTGGCTACCAAATAAACACTAAATACCCAAATCAAACTAATTTGTTCCTGACCCAAAAGTAACCAAATAGTAAAAATTAATGGGAATAAAATGTCCCCCCACACTTTCAAATCCATTCTCATTTCAGTTTGAAAAATAATTTCCAAACTTCCGGCCATTGCCGTAAATCCAATCATTAATAATCCCATCAAAGCTTCAACTTTAATTCCTTCAAAACCACTCCAAAATAAAATTACCCCCAAACCCACCAAAAACATTAATAGGGAGGCCGCCAACCTAAACCAAGCCACTTGAATATAAGTATTTTTTCTTACATTTCCTTCTTCTTTTGACGCTTCTCTTACTCCTATCACTTTAGTTCCAAAATCAGCCGCTGAATCCAAAAGTAGCCACATCGAAGTAATCAACATATAATTTCCATACACTTCAGTCCCCATTTTTCTGGTTAGAATTGCCGTCGTTACCAAACTCAGCAAAATCGTCACCCCTTTACCCAACACTTGAACCAAGGTGTTTAAAATCGGTTTTTTCAACATAACCTATTCTATCCCGAAATGCTAAAATCCAAATATATGGGAATCATTACCGGGTATAATCCCGATCTTGCTCTCAGACATATTTCTGAATTCAAAAAAGGCAATAGAAAAATAACAGAATGTATTCCAAAAAATATTCACATTAATCAAATTTATTCATTCCTCAAAAAAGGCCAAAGACTCTATTGGCTTCATGGTGAAACCCCTCTACTTGAAACAGCTGGGAAAGGTAATCTTTCAAAACCCAAAGCTAGTATTATCATATTGGAAGCCACCCATTTTTTAGACGGATCAGAAGTTTACACTAAAAGTAAATACCAAGTTACAGAAATTTTCACCGACAAGAAAATTCATTTTGACGGTTTCGCTAAAATTTAATTAAACACCCAACCCGCCCTAAATTTGTTTTATCCCAAAAAACTGACAAACCGATAAGCTAAATCAATCCCAATACCAAAGCCAGTAACCACATATTTTGGGGTAGGGTAAACCAATAATGGTCTACCATCCCACTCACAAATATTACTGTCAATACTAACCATGTCCACTTATCCCACTTTTTCCAATCCAATTTTCTCCCAATCAACCAAAACAACACTCCTGATCCCAACAATCCAATTTCCGAAACTATTAACAATACCACATTATGCACTGGCTGAAACCAAAATATTTGATTATTTTTTTGAAACTCTGGCAACTTTACCAAAAAATTTCCCAATCCTACTCCAAACCACGGCGATTCTTTTATCATTTCTGCTGCTGCCAAATTCAATTGACCTCTCTTCATTATCCCATTTTCATCCCATCCACCCAAAAAATTAGTCAATGGATAGTTATAATCCACCATTTTAATCAACAAAAACACCAATAATAAACACACCCCCAATCCTTTTAACTTTTCTTTCCATTTAATTTTTGAGTTCCATCCCCAAAAAACCAAAAATCCCAAAGTCAGCAACCAAATTGTTCGACTTCCCGACGAAAATATTCCAATCAATCCCATCCAAAATACCAACCACCAAAACACACTTTTTAAAATAAGCCCTATCTTGCCTTCCTGCCCAAGTTGCGGGTCAAAGGATGGATTTAAAAAGGGTTTCGTTTTTACCCACCAAATCAAACTCACCAACAAAAACCCCGCCAAACTATTTGGATGGGAAAAAGTTCCGTAAGCCCGAATCAAACCCACATCTGCTACCGACATTTGGGCAATTCCAACCGTATTAAAATCAAATTTTCTTTCTCCCAACCACCACCACCAACCATTTAAACTTCCACCTTTTGACACTTGTCCTATTGCCAAAATTCCTTCAATTATCAACCAAAAGGGGATAGCTTTCAACCACCCATTTTGGGCCAATTTTTTATTCCTTATTACCCAATTCCAAAACCAAAATAATTCTCCCAACTTCAACCACTTATATCCCGCCACCCATTTATTCTGAGCTATCAAAATATTTATCCCGATTAACACCAATATCCAAAATATTTCAAACCCGAATTCCCATTTTTTCTTTTTCCCATTATTTACCAAATCTAAAACCACCCAAACCAACCAAATCACGTCTATCAAATAAACTGTTGGCGAAAAATAATCCACCCTTATACCCCAAACCGATGTCCAGTCAAACCAAAAATGTCTTCCCAGTTGTGTCGGCAACAAAAACAATAAGCCAAAAAACACTATTCTTTCACATTTTTCCCAAAATCCCTTCACCCCCAAATCTTACCACAAACCAAAATTGTTTTATTCTAAAATCTAGAATCTAATATCTTAGATCTAACTTACGCTTCCGGTTTTATCACAATATGTCTTTCTTCGCCTTCACCTTCAGATTCACTTATTACCCCTTCCATCCCTGAAATTATCATATGGCAAATTCTTCTCTCATAAGAACTCATATTTGCCAAAGCCACATTCTTGTGACTTACCAAACATTTTTCCGCTAAACCTCTCACCATCCCTTCCAATCTTTCTTTTTGTTCATTTCGATAATTATTTATATCCAAAAGTACTCTTACGTTTTCGCCCGCCTGATTTCGTACCATCAAAGCCAATACCAGTTGCACTGCCGCTAAATTTCTTCCTCTAAAACCAATTAATCCAGCTGGATTCGCTACAGTTACTCCCACTAACACCTGATCATCTTCACCCTCAACATCTTCCACAAAGGCTTTTTCTACCTCAAAATTAATTTGAGCCAAAAAATCACAAGTAATTTGTAAGATTTTTTCGTTTCGTTTTTTATTATCCATAGCCGCTATTTTAACATAAAAATCAAAGATAAAAATAATAAAATTTAAAATTTGCAGTCATAATTTTCAGCGAATTTCAACACGCCAGTATTGACTGAAATGAAAAATTTGTGACAAAATTTTAAATAATAAAATTATTTTTTATTTATCTTGTTCACCAACACTTGTTGCCCAATTGTTAGTAGGGAAGTAGTAAACCAATACAGTAATAAACCCAAAGAAAAATTCCAGCCAATAAAAATTGTCATCGCCGGCATCATATAAAGCGATTGGGTTCTCATTGCCGCCACCATATCATCTTCTTTATCTTTAGTTTTTTCGGCAATATTTTTACTCACTTGAGCGTTTGGCATCATCATTTTTGCCGCCAAAAACTGCAAAGCCCCCGATCCAACCAATAAAATTAAAGACATTACTAAGTCAACTCCCATTCCTTTTGAAAAAGATTTCGCCGGGGTTAAAGATAAATCGCTCCCTAAAAAGTCTAAATTAAAATTAAAACCTTCACTTATTTTAAAAGATGGGATTAATTGGGCATTAATTTGTTCCACACTTCCTTTTTGTTTATTACCAGAAAATCCGCTAACCAAATTAAAAGCTGAGAAAAAAAGCAATAACACTACTATTTGTAAAATTTGCGGTAAACACCCCGACATTGGGTTAACCCCCTCTTGTTTATACAAATCCATCTGAGCTTGAGCCAAAGCTTGTTTATTTGTCCCGTATTTCTCTTTTAATTTATTTAATTTTGGTTGTATTTCTCTAATTTTCCCCGCTGATTTCAAACTTGGCCAAACTAAAGGAAGTAAAATTAATTTCAATAAAATTGTCACCAATACAATTGACCAACCAAAATTCCCCACTAAATAATAAAGTCCAAAAAGTGCATTAACAAATGGTGCTATTAATAAATTCATTAATTAAATTAATCTTTAATATCTTGAAAATCTTTCATTGATCTTTATTTTCTACGATCTACGATCGACAATCTATGATCTATTTTAGCAAATCAATTCCACTTCCGCCGCCAGGTCTGCATTTTAATATTCTTACTAAACCCAACCCCAACCCCTTCATTACTCCATATTTTTCTACCGCCTGATAAGTATATTCCGAACAGGTCGGCACGAATCGACAATTTTCCCCCTTAGAAATATATCTCTTATACCACACCAACAATTTTAAAATTATCTTTTTCATAAAAACAAAACTAGACTAATTAGCTTTTCCCTTGCCCTGTTAAGGGAAAGGGTAGGGTTAGGGTTTATTAATCCTTGGAAATATTTTTCCCAGCTCCTCTTTAATCTCTTCCGGTTTAACCTCTAATACTTCTTTCTTAGCCAAAAACAGTATCCTTTTCCCTGTTTCAAAATTTTCCAAATTTCTGGCCAAAACCTCCGTCAATCTTCTTTTTATTTTATTTCTATCTACTGCTTTTTTAGAAATCTTTTTAGAAATAATTACTCCAAATCTAGTCTCATCGTCACTTTTATTTAAAACTACCACTCCAAAAAACCGTGAAAAACCCATCATTTTCCCATTTTTCCTTATTTCTTCAAACTCACTTCTTTTCGAAATTCGATTTATTTTTTTTAACACAACCTAATTATACTAATTTCTACGCTCTATCATCTACGATCTAAAAACTAACCTAAGCGCTGATTTTCTTTCTCCCCCGAGATCTCCTTCTTTTTAATATATTTCTGCCTGTGGCACTCATCATTCTCTTAAGAAATCCGTGTACCCTTGAATGTTTTTTTGCTTTTGGTTGATATGTTCCTTTTGTCATAGCACCAATTTTATCATATTTCTCTACAATCCACGATCTAGCAACTATTATCTAAATTGGTTCTTTCTTTTTGTGGAAAACTCATTTATTATTATGTGGATAACTCATTTCCTCCCCGAAATAGAACTATTGTTTTTCTGTCCAATTTTATTATTTTTTTTAGACATTAGAAATTAGACCTTAGAAATTTTTACTTATGGAAATTGATCGTCTTTGGAAAAATACCCAAGAAGAGCTGAAAATAGTTCTCGCCTCGGCTGTTTTCCAAACATTCATCAGTAAAATTAAATTAATTAAATTCGAAAATAACACTGCTGTTCTTGCTTGTCCAAATTCTTATTTAGTTGATTTTAATAAAAAACGTCACTATCAAATAATTAAAAATGCTTTCGACAACCAAACAAAAGCTGATAATATTCTTGAATTTGTTATCCAAGAATCTTCCCTTGAAGCCAACAACCAAACACCGACACCACCACTTTTTGAGTACACCAGCCAAAAAAGTAGCTTTCAAAATTCACTTCATCCAAAATACACCTTCGATACCTTAATTGTTGGTAATAGTAACAACTTCGCTTTTGCTGCCGCCCAAGGTATCGTCAAAAATCCTGGTCTTACCTACAATCCTTTTTTTATTTGGGGTGGGGTAGGTGTTGGTAAAACTCATCTTATGCAAGCTATTGGTCATGAAATTCTCAAAAACAATTCTGGTTTCAAACTTAAATATTTTCCCGCCGAAACCTTTGGTAATGAGCTTATTGCTGCTTTAAAATCCAAAACTATGAACCAATTTAAAGATAAATATCGCAACCTTGATTGTATTTTAGTTGATGATGTTCAGTTTATTGCCGGCAAAGAATATATCCAGGAAGAGTTTTTTCACACTTTCAACACCCTTCATATGAACGGCAAACAAGTTATTCTTACTTCCGATCGTAAACCTAGTGAAATTGATCATCTTGAAGATCGTCTTGTTTCCCGTTTTATGGGTGGATTAACTGTCGATATTCAACTCCCGGATTATGAAATGCGTGTTGCTATTATCAACCAAAAAATTGAAGAGAAGGGGATTAAAATCACTCCTGAAGCCGTTTCTTTTTTAGCTAATAATATTGAATCAAATATTCGTGAAATTGATGGTAAATTACAACAATTAACTATTAAATCAATAGCTGGTTCTATTAGAGAAATTGATCTTGATTTTGTCCATCATTTTTTTGATCCATCATCTCCTCAAACTACTGGTTTTATCACTAACTCCAAAATTAACCCTAAACATGTTATTTCTATTTGTGCTAAATATTTCAATATTAAAACAGGGGATTTATGTGGTAAAAGTCGTAAAAAAGACTTAGTTCAAGCTCGACATATTACTGCCTACCTTCTCCTCAATGAAGCTAATTTACCTTTAGAAGAAGTTGGCCGTCTTCTTGGTGGTCGCGATCATACCAGCATTATGCACGCCCGTGACAAAATCCACACCGGTTTTTCCACTAATCCACAAATCAACAAACTTATCAACCAAATAAAATCATCTTTTTAATGTTTTTAAACTTATCCACAATATACCTTCACTTATCCACTAACTTATCCACTATTATTTTTAACCTTTTCCCCCGAAACTTACCCCAAACCAACTTAACCTTATAAGACAAATCAAAATGATTTATACTAACTTACCAAATATTATCTCTTTTAAACACCCTAAAACTATCAATTATTCTCTAATCTCCCATTATTTAAACAAACTACTCCACTTATCAACCCTACTAATAACTACCACTACTATTCTTTTTATTAATTTAAATCTATAATAAAGCCAATGAACCTCTCTCTTCTTCAGGAAAACCTTAACCTTGCCCTAACTAATGTTTCCCGTTTTGTTTCTTCTAAAAATCAATTACCTGTTTTAAATAATATTTTATTTTCCACCGATCAGGGCCGTCTTAAACTATCAGCTACTAATTTAGAATTAAGTATTAATTATTGGGTTGGAGCCAAAATTGACCAAGAGGGAAGTATTACTGTTCCCGCCAAAGAAATTACTGAATTTATATCTTATCTTCCCAACGGAAAGATAGATCTGGAATTAAAAAATAATTTACTAAACATTTTCTCTGAAAAAACTCAATCTACTTTTAATACTTCTCCGGCCACTGATTTCCCTGATTTCCCTCAAATTAATCCAGAGACCCAATTTGAAATAGATATCAATCTCTTAGTCGACAATATTAATCAAATATCATTTTCTGCTGCCACCGATGATAATCGGCCTGTTTTAACAGGTATCTTATGTATTTTTGAAAACAACTCCATTAAGTTTATTGCTACCGATGGGTTTCGTTTATCTTTTAAAGAAGTCAAACTTGAAAAATCACTTAATCTTAAAAAAGACTCTTTAAGTTTTTTAATCCCGGCAAAATCTCTCATAGAAGTTACTAAACTGGCTAAAAACAATCAAAAAGTCAAAATAGGTCTTACTACCGACGAACACCAGGTAATGTTTATCCTAGACGATATAGAGTTGGTTTCCCGACTTATTGATGGGGCTTTCCCTGACTACCAAAAACTAATTCCTGAAGATTATTCTACTAGAATTTTTGTCAATCGAGATGAGTTGTTTCAATCAATCAAACTTGCTTCTGTATTTGCTCGTGAATCAGCTAACGTCGTCAAAGCTAATATTAAAAATAATAATATTGAACTTACTGCCAATGCTCCTCAAATAGGTCAAAATTTAATCAAACTTGATTCAAAAACAGAAGGTGAATTACTTGAAGTCGCCTTTAATTATAAATTCTTAACCGATTTTCTCAATATTTGTAAAAGTAATGAAATTTTAATTGAACTCAATGAAAGTCTTAGTCCTGTATTTTTTCACGACCAATCAAATCCTTTTTTTACCCACATCATTATGCCGGTAAGGCTTCAGGATTAACTTCCTTAATTTTGTTTACCCGCCAAAAACTTATTTGATTACAGGACTATAATTATTCCTAATTTAATTAGGTGAAACTACCACCGTTGCTGTTCCGGATAAGTTATTGGCTGACACCACTTTTATCGTCGCTGTTCCTAATTTAATTCCTGTAACTACTCCGGAATTATTTACTGTGAGAACACCACTATTACTTGTTGTCCAAACCACAGTCTTATTTGTAATATTTTCAGGTTGATATTTTACATAAAGATGTTTAACTTCACCCACTTTTAAAATTAATCTCGCTAAACTCAAATCAATTCTTGTTGGGTATGGCACTGCTGTTGGAGTTGCTGTTGCAATTACTATTGCAGTTGGAGTTAAGGTTGGGATTGTTTGGCCCACCCTTACTCTAATATCCGTCGCCTTACCATTAGCTGTTCTAGCCGTTACTATCGCTTCTCCAATATTCTTTCCCACTATCCATCCATCACTGGTCACCAAAGCTATATCTCCATTACTGGTAGACCAATAAACAGTTTGATCTGTCGTATCATTTGGCTCAATTCTATAATCGACTTGATATGATTCATCTACATCCAAACTCAATTCGGTTGTACTTAAAACTATTCCTGTGGCATAAATATTAGTATCTGGAGTTGGGGTTGGTCTCTTTGTTGGAGTCGGTTTTTTTGTTGGAATTGCTGTTGGTATTGGTGTGTTTGTTGGGGTTGGTGTTGAAGTTGGTTTTAAAGTTGGAACTAATGTTGGTTTTAAAGTTGGTGTTGGTGTTAAAGTTGGTGTTGGTTCTTCTCTTTTTGTATCAAAATCTTTATCATTGACCGGTATTGTTGCTACAGTATTTGTTTTTTTAGAACCTCCGGAAGTCAAAACTACTGTCAATATCAACAATAAAATTGCTGTCCCGATAATAATTAAATTTTTTTTACTAAAACTCACAATATTTATTATAAAGCAAAATATTTCTATCTACTATTCCCAAACAATTTTATCGCTTGGTAAAGTAATCCCAATTCCAATATAAAACCAATATTTTAAATCTCTCTCTGCTTTCGCTTTATCATCAATTTTTGCTTTGGCATAAACTTTAAGATTCTCAAATTTTTCCGCCAAAAAACTGTCTTCTTCATGAGGAAAGGCTTCATTTACATAAAATGCCAAAGGGGGTAAATTTTTTTGTTCCTCTTCTGTTAATCTGTCAATATATTTAAAATAATCATCTTCACTTAAATTAGATATTTCTTCAGGAGTTAATTTTTTTTCATTACTCTGATCAATTGTTTTAGTTGGTTCATTTTTTAATTCATTATTATCCGAATTATTACTCGCCACATTAGTGACGACACTACTATCACTAGTATTAGTAATTGTAGTGATTGTTTCTTTTTTTGAAGTCAACTTTAAAAACAAAAATAATATAATTATTGTTCCCAAAATAATGAACAATTTATATTCTTTTATTTTTTGCCAAAAATATCTAATCATGACTTAAGTTTATAATAACTTCCGCTTATATCAAAAATTTGTGTTTAATGATCACACCCTTCTGGTAAATCTTTAATTTCACTGTTTGGTTCAATACTTAAACCATTAAGACTTGTTCCACTAACATAATGATCAAAAAAATTATCCATAGACCAATATTGTGTAAAACCATTACATGCATGTTTTTCTCCATCACTTGCCTTTTTCTCTAATCCTTTCCCTGTCCCTGTACAGGGGTTAATGTAACACATCATCAATCCTTTTGGGTAATTAGCCTCTTGGGCTATTTGCAATCTACCCTCTTCAACTCCAATTACTATTCCTTTATGTCCAGTTCTGTGAACTATGTCTCCAGGTTTCGCTATTTCCTTAATTCTGGCACAATTTGCTGCATTAAAAACAATTCTTTCAGTTTCATAAGGGGTATGTATTCCCCGCCAAGTGTAATCCCTCGTCCCTTTTTTTATTGCATAACCCCCTTGTCTGAAAGCCCAAGCAATAAAACTATTACAGTCCATTCCATTCTTTACACCACACCATTCTTCATTTATTCCGTTAGGGCAATAATATTGTCCAGATCCATAAGAAATCCAATAAGGAAAATCTATTGTCAAGTACTGTGCTGCCGCTGCCACTGCACACCTGGTCTGATAACCCGCCGTCTCAATTTTTTCTTTTAATTCGTTGTTGTATTGACTCATATTTTCACATTTAATCGGTGGTTTATTGTTAGTGTCCACATATTCCATTCTTGAGTCACAATCTTTTTTAGCTGTTACCAAACCAGAAACCATTTCTGCCGGGACAATGTATTGTTGATAAGCAAAACTGCCGACAATTCCGCCTACTACAGCTCCACTGATTAAAGTTGAAGCGGTGGCTGTTCCGATAAATCCAATTGAACCAAGCAATGCACCTAAACCCACAGCCACCTTTCCTAAACCGGATCCGGTTTTATCAAAAGCATTGCCTAAACCATTTTTTATCCCTGGTGCTAGTTTGGCTCCGGTATTCCCCAAAAATTTTTTCAAAAATCCTATGGCTTTAGTCGCTGCTACACCAATTGGTCCCAAAGTCCCTCCGGCTAATTTAAGTGCCGCATCTCCAGCCAGGTTTCCCAAAGCTGATTTGACTCCGCTTCCCAAAGATCCTTTGACTATACTTCCCAGTCCACTAGTAAAACCATTTTGTAACAATAACCCCATTGAATTCTGGACAAAATCAGCCGCTGGTTGTCGGCCTATTCTTGACAGGTAACCCCCTTGTGTTTGAACTAGACTGTTACCGCCTCGCCAACCATTAGCAAAATTATAAAAAGTCATTTTGAATCGAACCCAAAAACTACCACCCCCTTGAATTGAATCTAATCTCCTTAAGGATCTAGTATCTTTTCTAAGTAGAGATTTGGCTCTGTCAAAGGCATCAGCTTCATAATTAGAGGGAATTTTAATTCCCCCCAATTTTAATTTTCCTTCCCTTTTATCACTTTCCTGTATAATCTTGCTGGGTTTTTTATGAGAATTCATCAATCCGACTAAGCCTCTTAAATTACCAAACTCATTTTTGACTCTCCCCGGAGATTGGCCTCTAAAAGTTTGAGACACCATCATTTTTTGATTTTCAATATTCCCCTTTGAATACATTACTCCAGCTATCTCAGTCACTTGATCTTTTAAAAACTGTTCCTGCTCCGGTGTCAAATTTTTATTTTCTGTTTTTGCTTGTTTCAGTGAGTTATCCACATACTTTGTCATCCGATATTGTCTAAAGGCTTCTGGATTTTCTTCTTCGGCTTTTTTTAATTCTGCTAAAGCTTCTTTGGCCTCAATTTCATCTGTTACCGATCCTTCAGTGTCAATTTCTGCTGCAGCCTCACTTATTGATTTTACCGTCTCATTTTCAGTGGTTAATTCTCTTCCTTGAACCACATTTTCCATTGTTTCTCTAATAACCTTTTGCCTCTCTGGATCAGAAGTCAATTTTTTTGAAATAGAACCAATTTTATTTTCTACTTTTCCTACATTTTTGTTTATTCGGTCATTTAAAACATCTAAGGCTGTATCAATATTGCTAACCCTACTCCCAATTATCCTTTCTAATTGTCTTTCAATGCCGCTTCCTTGAATTTCTACTCCATTAACTTTAAGTTGTAACAAAGCCTCATAAGCACTTTGATCATCCCTAATAAGTATCCCTTTTAAAAAATCTGAACTCATAGTAAATTATAACAACTAAAAGACCATACTAAACCCTAGACGATTCCATTCCCAAACATATCATCATAACCCATCTTTGTTTTTTCATCTGGATCACCATTTTGTTTTGTAACACCAAAAATTGGTTTTGGTTTTTTAGCTAATTGTGGTGGTTGGGGAACCTTGGATTCCTCTGTTTTAATAAAAACCGGTTTTTGTTTTTGTTCTGGCTCTAATATTTCCATTTTTGGTGGAACAAATTTTACTTGGCTATTAGGTTTAATTTCTCCCGACAAAGGAGAATTTTCAACTTCATCTTTTTCTAGCTCATCAATTTTCCTTTGAAGTACATCTTCAATTTGGGTGTTCTCATTTTGTTCAACTTCCTCTAAACTCTCCTCTTTTGGAGTTGGAGTTGGAGTTGGAGTTGGAGTTGGAGTTGGAGTTGGAGTTGGAGTTTTCTCTTCTTCCTCCTGTTTCTTTTTAGCCAAAAGTAATTTTTTCTTATTTAAAACATCCTCCGGATTAGAAGTAATTAACTGGTGCTCTTCATCCGAAGAAATAATATCAATTGCTACATGATTTTGTCCTGCAAAAAATAAACCCTGACCTTTATCTGCTACTAATAATAACTGTTTTTCTCCTTCACTTAAATAAAATACTTCTCCTATTTGATCAATTGCCGCCGCATGTTGTTTAAGTAATATTTGGATTGAGCTATTAGTCACAATTTCTCTTCCATAAGGAGTTTTTAAAAAATCATCCACATCTTGAGTAATTGTGGTTACGCCTAAATAATATTTTCTTCCTCTTTTTACAATTCCTCTCAAAAATTGAGCCGAATCTTCATATTGCATCATATACCAAGCCTCATCCACCACTAATATCCTCTTTTTCAATGTCTTTTTTACTACTGTCCAGATATAATCCAAAATAATATGCATTGCCACTGGCCTAAGTGTTTCCTCTAAGTTTTTAATTCCAAACACCACAAATTGATTATTTAAATTAACTGTTGTTTTTTGGTTAAATATTCCCGCAAACGACCCCTTAATATATTTTTCCATTCTTGCCGCTATCATCTTCGCCTTTTCTTCTTCTCTTCCTATCAATGCTTTATATACATCTTCAATCAAAGGAGGTTCTTTGTCTTGAGTTGTTGGGTCAGGTGTTATTCCTTTGGCTTTATAAGCATCCATTAAAGCCTTATCCAATATAGATTCCTCTATTGGGTCTAAATTTCCCAACATTACTTTCATTAATTTATGAATTGATAACATTTTACTATTCAAAGCATTTTCTCCTTCTTCTTCTACCAAAGACAAATCCATTGGGTTGATTTTTGATTCTTCATTGTAGCCAAAAGCAATATATTGACCTCCAACAGCCGTCGCCAAATCTCTATACTCATTCTCAGGGTCAATAACTATAACTTCCGTTCCCAACATTAACGAACGGAGCACTTCAAGTTTAATCATGTAAGATTTTCCTGCCCCGGCAGTAGCAAAAACAACCGAATTATAGTTAGGTAATGAAAATCTGTCAAAAATTATCAAAGACCCATTATGAGCATTGACTCCATACATTATCCCTTTATCATCAGAAAGATCAGAAGAAACAAAAGGGAATGTTGTCGCTAATGAAGTCGTATCCATGTTTCTGGTTACTTTCAACCTGTCATCTCCTATTGGTAAAGTAGTTATAAAACCTTCTTCCATTTGAAGAGTTGCTCTTTTACTTATGACTAACAACGACCCTAATGCTGCCTCCAAATTTTTATTAATCCTATCCAAATCTTCTTTATTATCAGTTGAAATGTTAATATAAAGACCAAATTGAAAGAACCTTTCTTCTCCTTTAACTAAATCAGCTTGTAGATTTAAAGCATCTTCTAATTTTGCTTGAGTTGCTGGATTAACTAATCTCCCTCTTTGGATATCAGTACTCAATTCAGCCTCCATCTCGGTAATTTTTCGTCTCAAATCATCCAAAATTGCTTTACCGTCAGTTGGATAAATATACATCGAAACACTTAAGGCCCAATCAAAATTAATCAGCGACGACAACCAATTCATTCCCACAAAACGTGGATAACCCGACACAAATAATGTTCGGTAATATTTATCATCTATTCTTACATAATTAAAATCAACCTCTAATGATGAAGGGGCAATTATATCCTTAACTGAAACCAACCCTTCAGAAAAAGGTTTTTTCCCATCTCCCAAATTAGTTTGTATTTGTTCTTCAGTCACTCCAGTAGGGGTTTTGTTCTCCGTTTTATTATTTTTAGTAATATTATCCAATAAGGCCATATTATTTAGTTGTTACCAACGGGCTGTAATAATTAACCTCTCTTAATTTCTGATTTTCCGATACTTTTGGGTTATACACTTTATAAAGTAATTCAGTTAATTCTTGAGTATTTAACGGGATAATTTCCAATCCTAATCTGGAAAATAACCTTATTAAATGGTCCTTTTTTGGCTCTAAACTTGCTTTTGCTTTTTCTAAAATATATTCCTTAGGATAAGGTAGTCCAACATTTTTACTCCCCTTCACTAATCCCATTAAACCTTGCTTCCCGGCACTCTTTATTCCCAATTCTATCGATGAAAATTTAGCCACAATATAAAAAGATTTAGATAACACATCATTCCTTTTTATCATTTCTTCAATAAATTTTCTATATTTTTTAATTCTTTCTTTTAATAGTGGATTAACCTGTTTTTCTTCTGCCTCGTCTAATCTTTTTAAATATGATCCAATATCTTTAGCATCAGACTTAATGATTATCTGTATCGGAAAATTTAAAGAATTTAAAATTCCTCCATAAGCTCCTATTAAAGAAGATTGTTCCTGTTCTGAAAGCAAATCAAAGTTAACTGAAGAGACCTTTAATACTGAAGCTGCTGATCCGTCTTTCAAAATAGCCACCCCATCAACAATATCCTCTATCGGTAGATGTTCTTGGGTTGTCCCTTTAATTGCTATTTTAAGAGAGTCGTTGGCCATATATTAATAATAAACTAATTGTGGGCTATTATCCTAACTGGATCAACAATTTTTCCTTCTAAATCAATATTAACTCTATCAAAAATATAACCGTCTTTTTCGGCAATCATTAGATATCTTCCGTTGGCCAATGGGGTTGATATTTTAAATTGTCCCAAAGCATTTGTTTTAATTACTCTCGTTGGGTTGCCATGTGTATCCTGAATCTCCACAATTACTCCATCAATTATTTTACCTACACCATCTGTTGCCATCCCCACAATAACATTTGGGATATCAGACCTATCAGGCATAGGGATACTTCCAAAAACAGCCGCTCCTGTCGCTTCTAATTTCTCCTTTTTTAAACCTAAATCTGAACTTCTTTCCCGCCAATCATCAACACTTATCTCATCAGTTTTTTTATCTTCTAAAACTGGCTTTTCCTCAACCAACTCTTGTCCCCCCGCTTGACTGATATTAATTACTTTTACCACATCCTCTTTTTTAGTTGGAGTTGATTCAGCAATCACACCATAATCCGATTTATTTTTTTCTAAACTCTTAACACTTGATTGATCATCATCAACTTTTTTCTCCACAAACAAATTTCCCGATTCAACTTTTACCAAGGCTTCTTCATTATCTTGTGTGTTTGCTCTGGCTAAATCCAACCAATCTTCATTTTTCTTCTTATAGGTATAAATAGTCGGAGAATAAATTGATTTTAAAAAAGCATTAACCCACACCTCTAACGGTCTATCCTCAAACGGCACAAATGCCAACGCCAATCCCAAACCAGCACTTGCCAGCATCAACGGCCATTTAAATATTACCAATAAATTAGTTTTATTTATCAAAAGAGCAATTATTATCCCCGCGGCAGCTTTCACAAACTGCTTCAATGTCATGTCTCCCACTAATTTAAATTCGTAGGATGATATTTGCTGTGGAATCGGATGTTGACCTTCCATTCTTAAATTCTACCGTAAAATTTTTGCCAATTCTTGATTAGATTTGTTGTAATTTTTTAAATTCTTCCTCAAAAATTAAAATAAATAAATTTTTGTATCTAATTATAAAACCCCCTCTTTATTCTTCCCTAAATTTTAACAAAGAAAATTAAGGGGGTAGAGTGGGTTTATTTTTCTTGCCTGACGTAGCTTTATTGGCGAAGTCGGGATAAACTACACTATGTCTAAACTTTTAATCGTCGATGGTCATGCCGTTATTCATCGTGCTTATCACTCCATTCCCAACCTTAGTGCCAATGGTCAACCGGTTAATGCTCTTTATGGTTTTTATTCCATGCTTTTATCTGCTATTTCTCAACTCAATCCGAAGTACTTGATTGTCTGCCTCGATTCTCCCGGCCCTACTTTTCGACAATCAGAATTTGTTGGTTATCGGGCTAAAAGAAAAGCTCCAGACCATGACTTAATCTCCCAACTTCCGCTTCTTGAATCAACCCTCAGAGTATCCAACATTCAAACTTTTACCATGGGTGGTTATGAAGCTGATGATCTAATTGGTACCGTCGCCAAAAAAGCCGCTAAAAAAAAGTTTATTGATGAAATTATTGTTATTACTGGCGACAAAGATTTAATGCAGTTAGTTACCAAAAAAGTTCATCTCCTTATGCCGCTTCGCGGTCTGTCTGAAACTAAACTTTTTCAACCCCAAGATGTTTTTGAAAAACTTGGTGTTAAACCCAATCAAATTATCGATCTCAAAGCTCTCATGGGGGATATGTCCGACAATTACCCGGGTGTTGCTGGTATTGGCCCCAAAGCCGCCACTGATCTTTTAAGTCAATATCAAAATCTGGACAATATTTATTCCCATCTAGACGAAATAAAACCAAAGTTACAAGAAAAATTAATCAAAGAAAAAGATAATGCTTATCTTTCTCAAAAACTTGCCACTATTATTGACAATATTCCTCTGGAATTTAACTTATCTCAATCTAAATGGTCCCCGGAAATTATTTGCGGACTTAAAAACATGTTTAAATCTTATAATTTCAAGTCTTTAGTTTCTCGTCTTGATCGGGAAACCAAACCTCAACAATCATCTTTGTTTTAAAAATTTAAAATTAAGAAATTGACTAGAGAATTAAAAACAAAAGTTAAAAAAAATATTGGCTCCCCTTCATCAAGGGGAGCTGTCCGTAGGACTGAGGGGTTTTGTCCTAAAATTGCCTTAGTCCAGGACTATATCAAAGAATTTGGTGGTGCCGAAGCTGTTTTAGAAGTTTTATCCGATATTTTCCCCCAAGCTCCGATTTACACTTCTATTTATAAACCGGAATATTTAGGTCCCCATCAGGATCGTCTCCAAAAAAAATGGGCTAATCGGATTCACCAAAGTTTTTTTCAATATATTCCCTTTGCTCATAAAATTA